>CAITEL010000174.1 GCA_903891375.1 uncultured Neisseriaceae bacterium | reverse complement strand
TTTATTATATAACCGTAAAATCCAATCATTGCCCCAAGAACTAGTTTTAACCTTATAACCATCATAAAAATTATTACGATAAATTTTATATACGCAGTTTTTCTCAAAACTCATATTAAGTAAATGACTCACCAACTCACTTGAAACAACCTCATCACAATCAACAAAAAAAACCCAATCATATTTAGTATAGCTTGCAGCTAAATTACGGACTCGCCCCATACCTAAAAAATCACTATGGAAGATACGTACATTAGTATATTTATTTGCGATTTCTAATGTATCATCTGTAGAATGGTTATCTAAGATCACCACATCATCAAATTGTACCAATGAGTTTAAACAGCGTTCTAAATATTTACCTCCGTTTTTTACATTAATTGCAATACTAAGCATTACCGTTAAAACCCGTCTACTTAAATTGTTCTAAAAATTTAGCGTCATCAGCAAAACCACTCTTAACTTTAACCCATACTTGTAAAAAAACCTTATTAGCAAATAATTCTTCCATATCTACCCTAGCATCACTAGAAATTTTCTTTAGCTTTTCACCACTTTTACCAATCACAATCCCTTTTTGATTTTCTTTATTAACAATAATGGTTGCAACCACTCTAATTAATTCTTCTTCGACTTTAAACTCTTCAATATCTACCGCCAAACTGTACGGTAATTCTTCACCTAAAAAGCGAAAAAGTTTTTCGCGAATGATTTCTTTAGCTAAAAAACTATTACTTCTATCCGTTAACTGCTCTTCTGGATAAAGGAATTCCCCCTCAGGTAAAAAGCCTCGTAATTTAGCAAAAATTAAATCCATACCTAAATGATGTTTCGCAGCAACAAGAACACTCGCCTTAAATGGAAATTTACTCTTAATATCGTTGACAAATTGATCCAATTCGTATTTGTTTTTAATTTTATCTTGTTTATTTACCACAAGAACAACATTAGCACTTTGAGGTAATAAAGCCAGCACTGCCTCATCACCAGCATTAAATAGCCCAGCCTCAACAACGAACAGCACAGCGTCTACATGTTCTAAACTACTAATGACACTTTGATTTAATAACGTATTTAAGTCATTAATATAGCGTTTTTGAAACCCTGGTGTATCAATAAAAACATATTGATGACCTGACTCCGTATATACACCATTTATTTTGTATTGCGTAGTTTGCGGTTTACGTGATGTAATACTGATTTTTTGACCAATTAAGTGATTCATCAATGTTGATTTACCTACATTCGGTCGCCCAACTATCGAGATAAAACCACAATGGTTATTATTTTCCATTTAAATTTCTTTCTTTTATTAATTGAAGTGCTTTTTCTGCCGCAATTTGACTTGCTTCTTTTTTGCTTTTGCCATAAGCAATAACTTTTACATTAAGTTCGGCAATATAACATTCTACACAAAATATACTCTCATGGTCTGGCCCTGTTGACGAAATGATATTATACAATGGGGTACTAATGCGATTAGCTTGTAAAAACTCTTGCAAAATGGATTTATTATCTTTATTTACCAAGTTCTCTGCATTCGTAAGTTTATTCAAAAATAGTTTCTCGATTACCACAAGAGATTCGATTACACTGGAGTCTAAACTAACCGCTGCAAATATTGCCTCTAATGTGTCGGCTAAAATTGATGGACGTGACCTACCACCGCTTTTTTCTTCGCCATCACCCAAAAATAAATATTTCCCTAGATTAATCTCATTAGCAATCTCCGCCAATGATTCTTGATTAACTAAGGCTGCTCTAATTTTAGATAACTCACCCTCAGCTAACTCAGGATAGCGTTGATATAAACTCAAAGCAATCGCATAATCTAAAATTCCATCACCAACAAATTCTAGCCTTTCATTATTTGATTTAGCAAAACTTCTATGTGTCAAAGCACGTTTAAGCATTGATACATCTTTAAATGTATAACCCAAATCCAGTTGTAATTGTTTAATGCTTAACATGACTAGATTTTTTCCCAAATACGTTTAAAGTCATGTAAATTAATTATAACATAGATAGCTTTACCTAAAATTGCATCATTTGGCACAAATCCCCAATAACGACTATCCTCACTATTATCACGGTTATCCCCCATCATAAAGTATTCCCCTTGTGGTACTGTACAAGTAAAAGCGTTGTTATCCATATAGATACAGTTCTTTTTATTTGGAAAATCTTTTACCCCACTTAAGATTATGCTTGGCATTCTGTCATAAGTAATTATTGGATGCTTTACACCAAACAAATCCTCTATATATTTTTGATCATCAAAATTAAACACACCTTCAGAATAGTTTTCTGTGTATGAGTAAGTCCCGTTATATGTATAGCTTAAAGCTACCCCATTAATCGTTAAGCGTTTATTTAGATATTCTATTTTATCACCGCCAATACCTATTACACGTTTAATTAAATCTCGATTTTTTACCTCTTGATCTTTAAATACCATCACATCACCACGATGCACTTCACCAACAGGAATTAACACCTTGTTAGTAAACGGTTCACGTATACCGTAACTATATTTACTCACCAAAATAAAATCACCTACGGTTAAATCTGGGCGCATAGAACTACTCGGAATTTGGTATGCTTCAAATAAAAATGCACGCAATATCCATACCCCAAGCACCACTGGAAAAAACTCACGAGAATAATGTACATAATGTGGTTTTGGTGCATTAAGTTGACGTTTTTTAGCGAGAATTAATTTATCTAAAATAAGTATTACACCCGAAATTAACACAAATACAAATAACACCGTAGCAAAATCTGTCCATTCAGAAATAACCCCGACAGCCCCCAATATTAAAACAAAATAGCCATTCTCCATACTCTTACTTTTGTTTTTACCCTTAGCTATTATAATTAAAATAATGCCGATAATAATCGCCAATATTCCTAAATAAAACCATTTAGAAAATCCTTGCGTTGATGCCTCCATCGAATAACCTCTTTATCCTATAAAATATTTAATGTTGTTTGTAACCATTACTACTGTGTAGTTACTATTATTTGCTTTAATCGTTTGAATTTTAGTTGATAATAAATTAGCATTGCACTCATCGCAATAAATACAAACATCACACCTAATGGTAATTGCGTTTTGTGATGAATTATTGCAATTATCCAACTACCAACTGCTGCACCAAGCATTTGGAAACAATTATAGATTGATGCCGCCGTACCAGCTTTATCCGTAAACAAACTTAATGCCCCTGAACTCGCATTGGGATAAATTATGCCTGCCGCAAAAGTAAACAGCACCATCGGAAACAAAATTGATACCACCGTCATATAATTGAACAAGCCCCCCAATACATACAATAAACCAGAAAGCATATAGATAACAGCTCCAGCCCGTAACATATTGTCAACACCTCGGCGTTCAACGACCTTACCATTAAACAGCCCACCCATGATTAACGCAACCGTTACCGCAACTGAAGTAAAACCAAATTTATCTGGTGCTAAACCAACTTGAATTTGCAACAAATAAGACGATACGGTTTGATATGAAATAATCCCAGCTAAAGTAAGTGAACTAACACAGTTATACAGTAAAAATTCTTGATTTTTGAGTACTTCGTAATAATCTTTAAACATTAAAGCCAAATTAATATTACTTCGATTTGGATTTGTCTCTACTAATTTATACTTAGATAACCAAGCTAAAACTGCAGTAAACGCCAATAAAAAAATAAAATCAACTCGCCAATATAGGTATTTTTCTATATATCCACCAATAATAGGCGCAAATGCAATTGCAATTGCTGAGACTGAACCCAAAATTGAAGCAAATTTAGCCAGCTCCATTTTATTAGTCGACACATCTCGTATAATAGAACGAGCTACTACACCAACACCACCTAAGCCTAAGCCTTGAATCAACCTACTTACCAAAACTAAATCGACTGATGTTGAAACACTACACAGTAAACTACCAATAAAAGCTATAATTACGCAGGGAAATAAAATTGCCAACCTACCACGCTTATCAGAAAGATAACCACTAAAAAAACTACCTATAGCAAAACCAAAAGCGTAGGTAGTAATTGTTAATTGGATAACTGACATGCGTACATTAAAGTAACTCGCCATTGCAGGCATCGAAGGTAGATATATTTCTGTAGCGAACTGACCAGCAGTGGAACATAAAATCACTATAAACAAAAACATTCCACTATTTTTCGCACTCAACATATTCTCCTAAAACTACCCGTTATTTTAGCATAAATCATGCTGACATATATTACGATATGGTTTTTTGTTTATTCACTGCATAATTGGTAATTAAAACCCCGCTGATAATCACAATTGCAGCTATTATAACACCTAAACTTACACTTTGCCCTAATAAAACAACTCCGATTAATACTGTTGACAATGGAACCCCATTAAGAAAAACTGCGGTTTGACCAATACCAATATAACGAATCGCTTCCGAATACCATTTGTAACTAATTACCGTAGCAAAAATTGAGGTATAAAACATTGCAATCCAAAATGCAAACCCCTTATGTAATAAAGTATGGGCTGGGGCACCGAATGCCCAAAAAGTAAAAAATAAAAGGATTGCACCAAACACCGAACTAAATGTAGTTATCGTCATTGGATCTAAATTCATTGCTACCGCTTTTTTATTGAGGATATTGTACAAACACATACAAATAGCCGCCAAAACCGCTAAAATTTGCCCTAAAGACAAATTCTTAACCAGCCCTGTACAAATAATCTTCCCATTGCATGATGATTCACTTAAACTAATAACCACAATCGTACCTAAAAGTGCAATTATAATCCCCACATAAGCTAATGTAGAGATTCGTTGCTTTAAAAAAAATCTACTCAATAGCACTGTAATACAAGGCGTAAAAGCATATAAGATTGCCACATTATTCGCTGGAATCAATGATTCGGCCGCAAAAAATAAAGTGGTATAGCCAAATACACCAATAAGACCAATCCAAAATAACATTAGCCAATGATTTCTTGGCCTGACAATTAAAATGCGCCGATGACGTTTATAATAAATACACAGCAACACTATAGCTGCGCTAAAAAAACGAATAAACGCTACTGTCCAAATATCTGTATCTGACACTAAATATTTAGCCACATGGTAAACTCCACCCCACAGTAAAATAACGCTTACCAATTTAATGTAAGCTTTAAGCTTCAGCTTACTACCCTGATTCTCTTCCACGTCATTATCCTTTTTTAATATACTCGCTGAAACAACAAATAATTCCAGCCGCTGTCATCAATTTTGTGCTCTTAATTAATTGCCATTCATCGTAGTCTACATTCGGAAAAAAAGTTGTAGGATTTTTAATTCTATACTTCACAACAGTAATATAAAGCTTATTTGCCAATGGCAATGCTTGTTTAAATATTTCGCCACCCCCAATAATACATACTTCTGGTTCCGCAGAGGTTAACCCTATCGCTTCATTTAAACTTGACACTGTCGTAATATCTTGCGCATGAAAATCTGCATTACGTGTTATCACGATATTTTTACGTTCAGGCAATGCTTTACCTATTGATTCAAAAGTTTTTCTACCCATGATTACTGGTTTACCCAAGGTGTTTTGTTTAAAATATTTTAAATCTTCTGGAATATACCAAGGTAATTTATTATCCACGCCAATCACATTATCTTTATTCATGGCGACTATTAAACTAATTTGTTGCATTTTTAATTATTTACTCCACACTTTAATTAAAGTATTAACATTATACTTCATCATATTAATATACGTATTCGCAGGTTGAGTAGGTAGTGACAAAGCGTCGGAATACAGCTCACCACCAATTTGTGCTTTTGTGTCCAGTGCAATTTGTTTTATTAATTTATTATTAGTCATATTTTCTAAAAAAACCACTGAGGCTTTATTTGATTTTATTACTTTCTCTAAATCTGCTATATCTTTAGCCGAAGCATCACTATCCGTAGACACACCTTGCACTGCAATAAAATTTATGTTATACGCATGGGCAAAATAATTGAATGCATCATGTGTTGTTACTGCCTTACGCTTTACGACTGGTATTACTGCAAATTGAGTATTTGCCCATTTATTTAAGGCTATTAGTTTATTGATATACACCTGTGCATTTTGTGTAAAGTATGTTTTATTTTCTGGTGAAAGTGAAATTAATGCATGCAAAATATTAGGAACATAATAATTAACCACGTTCATTGGATCATTCCACACATGTGGATCTTGTTTAATTTTATTTGAATCATTTTTAGTCAACAATGGTTTGACCCCAGTCGACGCTACAACTAAATCACCTTTATATGTACCCTTTACTCCAGTAATCCATCCAGCTTCTAAACCCAAACCATTAATAAACAATATTTTACTCTGATTAATCTCGATTAAATCACTTGGTTTTAGTTCATATTCATGCGCATCTTGGTTAGCTCCAACGATTGAGGTAACAATAACCTTATTACCACCAATATTTTTAACCACATCAGCCAATATTGAAAAACTGCTAACCACATGTAATACACCTGTATTTTGTGTAGCAAATGACAAACTGTACATTAAAAAAAATATACTTAAAATGAGAAACTTACGCATTAAGGAGAACTCCAGAAAGATCTAAGCACAAAAAATTATGTGTTAAAAAACAAAATACACGCTATTTTACGATTTTCACTAATAAGAAAGTTATAGGTTCGACACAATGCCTGAATCGACATAACCTCATAACCGATATTGTTTTTTTGTAATAGTTTGATTATTTCAATATCTGGAAAAACCACTTTAGAACCAGTACCAAATATTATTAAATCAGGCTTGAAGGCGAGAACTTCAGCTAGATGCGTTTGCGTTATTTCTTTGATATTTGCCATAGCAAAATCAAAAACGCCATCATTAGTTACAACTATATTTGACGAATATTCTTTATGATTCACTGTCACCGATGTATTTGAATAATTAGTAAATTGATTACTTGTAATATTATGAACATTCATTTCCATAACTTAAAACCTAGAATTAATATGTATTACATTATTCTACACTAATTATGTACTAACCTGCCGATATTTTTATTGTGCTTCGTCTCCTTTATAGTAATTTAAAAACATACTGGCTTTGTGATTATTAAACGATATTTTAACACGCCAATAAATGAATGGCACTCTTTATTTTATGGAAATAATTCAACTCCGAATATACATTGTAAATTTAAAGTTGATTTTTGAATCATTAAGTGTTATAATGATTCATTAAATGGGAAATAAAGGAATAATAAAACTGATGAAAATACAAATTACTGTGGATGAGAGTTTAGGTAAGCAAATTCAAACACAAGCCAATCAATTGGGTTTGTCTGTTAGTTCCTACGCTAGATGTATGCTTAAAAATTCAATAAAAAAAACAAAATTAAGTTTGCTAGATAAGGCATTAGAAGAAAAATCAGAAAACACCACTTTGGAAGATTTTCAAAAAGAAATTGATACACTAAAAAATGCTTAAACTTAAATATAAACCATCTTTTAAAAAATGTCTAAAAAAAATATGAACACAATAACGACATACTCGAAGAATTAAATAAAATCGTTAAATTACTTGTTAATGAACAAACAATTCCAATTAAATATAAAAATCATATGCTTAGAGGTAAATACAAAGGCATCATGGAGTTGCATTTAAAACCAGATGATTTACTTATGTATCTTAAAGTTACAGGAGAAAGCATAACACCTGTCGCCATTGGTAGTCATTCAGCACTATTTAAATAATTTTGGGTACTTGCGTAATAAATTCAACCATACATAGATGATTTAAGTTATAATATTCAGCTTAGGACAAATTTCATTTACTGGAGGTAATGCCTACATGGTTGATAGTCGCTACACAGCATATATGCCCGATGAAAATGGTTATATCAATTATTCAAAAGAAGAACATGCGGTATGGACAACGCTATATGATAGACAAATAAAAATCATAGAAAATAGGGCTGTAAAAGATCACCTCATTGGCTTAGATCTTTTAGGCCTAACCAGAGAACATATCCCACAACCAATTGAAGTATCGAATCAATTAAATGAAATCACAGGATGGCGTGTAACCACCGTACCAGCTCTAATTGATTTTGATACATTTTTTGATTTGTTGTCAAGACGGATATTCCCTGCTGCAAGTTTTATTCGACGGATAGAAGACCTTGACTACTTGCAAGAACCCGATATATTCCACGAAATTTTTGGGCATTGCCCAATGCTAGCACAACATAGTTTCGCAGATTTTGCGAAAGAAGTTGGAGATTTTGGTAAAACACTTAATCATAAAGATCAAGTTATGCTAGCTCGTCTTTACTGGTTTACTGTAGAATTTGGTTTGATTCATACCACCTCTGGACTTAAAATATATGGAGCAGGAATACTCTCATCTAAATCAGAAAGCATTTATGCCCTTGAAAGCACACAACCACTTCGCCGTGAATTTAATTTAATAGAAATACTTAGAACTCCATATCGTTATGACGAAATGCAAAAAATATATTTTATAATCGATAGCTACGAGAAACTATTTAATATGGTAAATAATAATTTAAGTGAAGCATTTGCTGAAGCACGGCACTTAGGCATGTTACCCAGTTTATATGGCAGAGTTCAGGAATATCAGGAGCACCATTAATGAGCGATATTATTAATATGAGTTGTAAAAACTCCCAAAACATCAACAAATTAGAAAATGATGAAGTTTATCAATATATAAAAATTGAGATACCTGCATGGTTATTTGATATTAAGCAAAATTTAATCCACCGAAAGTTTGACTTCAAAAACTTTAAACAAACTATGTTTTTTGTAAATGCCGTTGCATATATCTGCGAAAAAGAAGTTCATCATCCAGATATGAAAATAGGGTTTAACTATTGTGAAATTAGCTTGCAAACACATGATGTCAATGGGGTATCATTGAATGATATTATATGCGCAGCTAAAATAAATCTCTTGATATAACTATATTCTATGATAGCTTATCGACAATTTTAACTCGCTTTTTATTAAAGGCAAGACCGAGCTTTAAAATCTTTTTAACGTGTGGGTATTTTCCTTAAACCAATTGCTATAATGACGATTAAATATTGTTGATAATTCTTTATTTGGAATTCTTAAACTACAATTATAAAATCCATTCTCATCCTTATTAATAACAGTTGCGGTTAAATATCCACTAAACAATAACAATCCCCACAAACTAGATTCCTTATTTAGCATCAAATCAAAAGCCACATGTTTATCGAACGCTTCAATAATTTCTCTATTTTCCATCAGTTCGGTAACTTTTGGTGCTACCACTTCTTGAAAATTATCTAACATTTTTTCTATCATCGAAGTACTACCCGTATTCACCCAGTATGGACCTAATGCACCATTCTCTGATAAACAATATAATATAGACCACGGATTGTATATATGACTACCAGCAAAATTATAGCCATCATACCATCTTTTAACATCTGGTTCATCACGTTCTAATCCCTGCTTAAATAGCATATCTAATTCATCATCAGTAAATTCAAAATACTCACTATATTTTTTATCTAAAATTGTATACACCTTAAGATTATTTAAACCTGACAACATACTATCTTTAGAAATACGTAAAATACCAGTCATAATGCCTTTATCTAAGTGACGATCATCTTTAAGCGCGGCACTCATTAAATTACGCATAAGTTCAGTTAGTTCGGTTATGTAACCTTTAAGGAATGCCTCATTTAATGGCGTATCATATTCATCAATTAAAAATTTAGCCTAATTAAGATAGAAAAACTGGAGTCAAATGACTATGACTCCAGTTTGAAAAATATAGTATGACGGCTATTTAGCGATGTGGTATTTCCAGAGATCGTTCATTCTACCATGTCCCATACCTACAAGACCTCCAAATAGCCAAAAATCACCAGATTGAGCAACCCAAGACACAGAACCATCCCTTGAACTAGGAAGATAGTTAGCACTTGCTACACCTTTTTTATTATAGTCAAAAATGCTGTCTTGATTTGTAAGGGTAGAACCACCAATCCAAGTCCACATATTTGTAGCAATATTATATACCCATAAATCATTAAATTTGTCTGCAACACGGCTTCCACCAAACAGCCACAAATTTTCATCATTATCTACCCAACCTAATGAACTAGCTCTAGCCCCCAACATATTATTTATATCTGGTTGACCTTTCACTCCATAGATACTGAATGCATCAAATGTATTGGCTCCACTCATCCATGTCCAAGTATTTGTGGTAATATTGTATCGCCAAAGATCATTATAATTTCCACTATACGGCTCTTTATCATAATTTTCAAATGAGCCTCCAAATAACCATAAATCACCTGATTTGTCCGCCCAAGACAACATGCTTTGTCTAGCCCCTGGAGTATTTACTGCATCTGGTTGACCTTTCACTCCGTAGATACCAGATGCATTAAGTGTATTTGCTCCATTCATCCACATCCACTGCCTCTTAGAAACATCGTACTTCCACAAATCATTAAGTACACCGCCTAAATCTGCATACAGATGACCACCAAACAACCATAAATTCCCTGATTTATCTACCCAACTAACAGCATTAACTCTTGCACTTGGTACATTAGTTATATCAAACTGACCTTTAGTACCATAACTTCCCACATCATTAATGACATTGGAACCACTAATCCACGCCCACATATTTGTAGCTATATCATAAAGCCACAAATCATTTAAAGAACCAACTTTACCATTTACATCAATTCCATACCCACCAAATAACCATAAATTACCAGATTGAGCAACCCAACTTACAGCACCGTATCTTGCACCTGGAATATTTATTGCATCAAATTGACCCTTAACTCCGTAAATACCACTTTCATTATGTTTATTTGCTCCAGTCACCCATGTCCACATGTTTGTATTTACGTTATATTGCCATAAATCGTTAAGATAACTGGTACTCAGACCCATATCTCCTCCACCAAACATCCATAAATTACCGTTATTATCAGTCCAATTTATTGCCGAATTTCTAACCCCAGGAATGTTATTTATATTTGGTTCCCCTTTTTTTCCATAATTAGCTAAATTGTCTCCTCCACCCATCCACGTCCAAGTATTTGCCTTAATCACTTCTACTATAGACTGGGCTGGTATATATCCGCTTGCTAATGCTGATATTTCTACTAGTCCACTTTCTTCTGTACCTGCAGTAATTGTCACCTGACAAGTAGGTTTAAGAGAAGACAGCACGCAAGACTCGGGTGACACTACAGCTAAAATAGAACTCTCAGAGTTTATGCTAACTGTAAAAGCACTCTCGTAACTAGAACCAATCAAAGATACTGTAGCGTTTGTAGAAACCCCATATAACAAACTGGATGACTCGAGCGAAATTGACAAATTCCCAGGAATAATTTTTGGATTAACAAGTATTGCAGTTGATTTAACTGTTGAATATCCAGTTGCAGACACTAATAAATTACCGCTACCTGATTCAACCGCCTTTATTGTAACTTGGCAACTATTATGTAATGTAGATAAAAAACATGTTTCTGGTGTAACATTTAATACACTAACATTTGAATTAGAAATAGATATTTGGGTGTCAGGTACATTAACTGAGTTATCTAATGATACAGTTGCAATTGTTGATTCACCTGATATAAGGACTGCTTGATTAACAAGAATACTTAAACTACCATCTTTTGGTGTGACTCCATTAGTCACTAAAAGTTTTATATCATTTAATTTAATGGTTGAACCACCAGTATCTTCGCTAAAAACTGGGGTTATGCTATAACTACCCATAGATGTACTCATATCTGTGTTTACTTTAAGTTGACAGCTAGAATGTGCAGTATCATGTGTGGCTAGTTTACATGGACTAGGAATAACCATAATATTAGGTGAAATATATTTTGCACCATTTAGTTTAAAACTTAATGCACCAGAATAGCCAGCATCACCACCGTTTATCCCAAGAGTTAAAGTCGTAACTTCTCCAGCTTTTAGCGCAATTGCACCAGATGAACTTTGTATTGACGAACCATTTCTAAGCGAACCAAGATTAACTGATGGCGCATCAATTGGCGTGGTTCCAGTAGTTCCACCACCAGAACCTCCACCTCCACATGCATTTAATGTAACTAATGCTGTAAGTATTGCGTAAATAATTTTATTAAGCTTTTTCATAAGTAATTATAATTTCAGAAAATTAGTTGAATGAAAAATACAGATGCAAAATTTCAGCACCTGTATTTTAGAGCATATTTATACCAAAATTAGGCTTGACTAATTGGCTGTTTATATAATATTAACGTATCTGAAATTTCAGGCAATAACCCACGACGAATAACCTCAAGTGGATTTGCAAATGTATTTGGATCTAATGCATCTGGAACTAATGCCGTATCAAAATAATATACATTCCATGTTCCATCAACTGGAGTATAACTTAATCCTTTTACATTTATTTGACCATTAAAGCCATCATAGACTGAAATTGATGTTTGAGGTTTCATCCATTTACCCTCACAGTTTAATGCATAACGATAATACGATGGTGAAGAGATAGGGATTAACACACATTGTTTTTTAACAAATTGAT
>CAITEL010000173.1 GCA_903891375.1 uncultured Neisseriaceae bacterium | reverse complement strand
TATCAAGGAGATATTATTCACTACCGAGCATACACCAATAAAATAGGTTTGCCTTTTTATATTCAAAACGGAAACACATTACCGGATAGTTCAATTGTGAGTGGATTTGATTTACAATGGGATGGTGTTAATGTTTATTTTAATATGCCGACAGGTTATCCTGCATTATTTGGTCAGATTTTTTTTATCGAAAACTGTAATTTTAATTCGGGAGAAACGTCATATAACCAAATAGGTTACTTTTCGCCATTAACACCTGTAATAAGTATTCCACAAGGCGATATCAGTAATCCAAATATACCAATGAGCCGAATATCGGTAAGAGATTCGGGAACAAAAATAGTTTTGTTAGATTTAACATTTTCAGACTATACAAACTATGTTATAGGTTCACTTAACTTATATACAATTTATGAGGTTGGCAATGCGTATGGATTGATTACACAAAGGAACGATACGTTTAATAGCATTATTACACCATTTGATTTTAGAAACATTAAGTATAGACGTTTTTATGTAGATTTATCATCAAGGAATATAGATTTCGGTTTGGGATATTGGGGAACACCAAATTATTTACGAGCCCCTTATCAACAGGAAGGTAATCCTTATCAGGATTTCTATGTTTTTGGAAATAATGGATCAGAAGCCAATAATATTAGTTGGACGATTGAAAGCAACCAATATTATTGGAATGGCAATGTTGATAACAATGTTTTTTTGGGAAGTTGCTCAGAAGTAACATTAAGTAATTATACATACGACAATACTTTTGATAGCGCAATATATTCTGTTTTTGAAAGTGTTTGTATTAATAATATAACTTTTGATATATCACAATGTAGATTGGGATTGGGTTTTTCTAATAATTTGATAGGAACTAAATTCGCTGATAACCAAATAGGGAATAATTTTAATGGTAACAATATATTATTAGGTTTTACCGGTAATAACATTGACTATAATTTCTATTATAATGATATTGCCGAAATTTTTACTGATAACTATATTGGTAATAATTTTGAAAGTAACAGTACATTGGGTAGTTTCCAAGAAAATAAAATAGGGAATTCTTTTCAAAATAATTATAACATTGGAAACAAATTTGCTTTTAATAAAATAGGGGATTTATTTCAAAATAATATAATTGGTAATAATTTTGCAGGTAACTATATTGGTATTAATTTTGATTATAACAGTTCTATTGGTGATAATTTTCAATATAATCAAATTTTAGATAGTTTTACCAATAATCAAGTTGGTTCAGATTTTCAACAAAACAATATTGGATTTAACTGCCATTATAATGCTTTCGGAAATTCATGCAGAGATAATATTTTAGGGAATAGTTTCGCAAACAATGTACTTTCTGATAATTTTTCAGTAAATCGTGTAGGAGTAAATTTTGAAGGAAATACAACATTTGGAGGTTTTACCGAAAATAACATTGGCAATTATTTTCAAGCCAATATTTGCGATGATGGATTTAGTGAAAATTTCATTTT
>CAITEL010000172.1 GCA_903891375.1 uncultured Neisseriaceae bacterium | reverse complement strand
ATGGCATAAATGGATTTGTAATAAATGAGGGTAAAGGTGATTATAATTTATTAGGTTCTCAAGTAAGTTCGGCAGGAGATGTTAATAAAGATGGTATAAATGATGTCATTATTGCTGCACCTCCAGGAGAAGATACAAAAGAAACAGGTATGGCATATGTAGTTTTTGGTTCAGATCCTAATCAGCCAAGTCCTACACCTCATTCAACGCATGATAAGCTTAGTGGTATTGAAATAGGAAGTATTATTGCTGGAGCTGTCGGAGGAGTTGCATTATTAAGTGCGGGATTAGCTTGGTATGGCAAAGCTCATGGTTGGTGGTGTGCAGGCGAGCATAGCCAAGGTGATGGATATGTTGGAATTGGTAGTGGAGTAAATTAATTAGCATTTTTAGGAGATTAATTGATACATCCTATATTCCGCAGCACTGAGTGCAAAATTATTATTTTCTATCGTTTTCATGAATATCATAATTATTGTCACATCAAATTTGGTGTCGCCATGTAAACTTTCTTTATTTCAAATGCTCTTTTGTAAGATTTGATCACATTTAATCATACCAAAGCCCGTATACACACTAATTCTCCTCTTTTTAGATTTGATGCCACTAACATCACAAATTATTTTCCTCATCTTCATTGCAGTCACTTGCCCTATTAAGACAAACCATAAATATGTTCTGCGTGTTTGCCAAAATACCTAATAATTCGTTCCAGAACCTCTGTTAAATTAATCACGAGTTCCTGTACAATAGATTTTTGTTTGATGTAGAGCAATTGTATCCCATGGAACATGCGATAAATCCAAGCCATACTTGGGTTTTGAGTAGGTTTCTTTAATTGATTAGGAACATTTTCATTTGCCTTTATAAGAGCCACTCGCAAATGATGTTGGGCAAAGCTATAAACCATTAAGCACAGAGTCATCACCATAACCAGAGCTTCAATACGTTCTGGCTTTTTCAAGAATACAGATGAAACCTCAAATGCATTGCCTTTAATGAACCGAAAGCCACTCTCTGTTTTAGCCTGCCCTTTGTACTCATATAACATATCTTCGTCTTGCAATGTGCTCTTGTCCAGTTCATTTGTTGCTAATATAAACCTACCTTTTGCTCTACGACATATAGCAATTTTATCTTCCTCTCGCGTTAGTGTGCCAGTAATAAAATATTGGAGTGCTGTCTTTGCATCTTTTTTAGGACGTCCTTTTTGATGGTGCTTTGGTACAACAGAGATATCAAATTCTACGCTGTGGTATTTTAACTTTTTTACTGCGATTTTGCCAGCATCTCGCGCATCATCTTCACATTTAAAAGCCTGGTTTTGGAGATGCCACAGAGTCTTTGTCATTGCAGTGTTTTCGCAAACAATATTTTTATCCAGTGTCTTTGATTCTCGCGCAAATGCTTGTTCTGAATGAACAACAAGCCAACGTTGTTTGATCTTCCCGTAAGCTGATTCAACAGAGCATATCTTATAGCCGTTCTCTAATTCTTTCCATATGAATGCATCATCATTCAGGCGTACGAGATCTTTAGCCAGGTTAATCGTTTCTGGCACTCTGGACAACCATTTCATCTCAGCATCACTTTTTATACAACTCTCATACATAGCACTATCACCAACATATAAAAAATCAGGAGCTTCTTTAAGTTTTTGGCAGAAGTTTTGCATCTTCTCTGCTGCTTCTATCATAACTTTTTTATCAGAGGCATTTCCACTGTGCGCTTCCATCCAAACAGGAAAACAAGCAGCTCCTGTAGTTGCAAGATTAACAACCATCTGCTTAAGGTCAGGACGGTGAGCCTTCGAGAAACCATGTGTTATGCTGATTTTATTATTGGTCAGACTTACAGGCTCTTCCTCTTCATACACACCGTAAACAGAGAGTGTAGTTGTATCAAAGTGAGCTGATCTACCCAACAGTCCTTCCTTAATACCCACATCAAATGCAATCTCTGTAAAAAGTTTTGTAGTCCCGTATTCATAAATGGCATCCAATGCTCTACCCAGCATGTCATCATTAAAATGCTCCGCTCTTAAACCTTTTCCCAATAGTCTGTCCACTGGCTTATTCCTAAGAAACTCAGGAAACATGTACAAACGGTCATCTATAAAACCCAGTCCATTCAAAATCATAGATGCAACACGTTTCCCCATACTAACCCTGGCTCCTTTGTTTGCAGATACTGGCAGACGAACATCTATTTTGTCGACCAACTCTAATCTCTCTATCGTCGCTGCAATTAAACCCAGGTGATCAAGCACCTTGCCATCTATGTGTTTTGCAGATAAAAATTCTGTCATATCTCTCCAACCATCAAATAAACTTACCGCCAGCATCATACCATATATCTTGCGTTTCTGAAAATATAAAAATTTATTTCAATTGGTGCGGAATGTAGGCAAAATGATTGATTTGCCTGCGCCAGTTTCACCTGTAATAGCGCAAAAACCTTCTTGAAAGTCAATTTCAATATCATCAACTAAAACTATATTTTGTATTCTCAAGCTTCTGAGCATTATATTCCTATAATTTGCTTATAATAGTAATGATAATTTATTTATAAAGTTACTTTAATTAGAACTCATATATTGTAAAATTTATAGCATTATATATAGAACTTAATGATTTTAAAATTAAAAGAAATATTGGATCATAACTATTTTTGTGAATTGTAACAACTTTTGACCCACTATTGTAATCAAAATGACCCACCTAAAATTAAAAACTAAAGCTCTGTAAGCTATATTTTTTCTCCTTTGCTGTGATTAAGTAGTTGGTTTAATGCTCATTACAATTTTTGTCTCAAGTGGCTCAAAAGTTGATTACAATCTACAAACGTTCTATAATCACTCATGTGAAATAATACCATTATGGTCATAACCTCATATTACAAGACCTATTACGCTTTTTGGTTGGATTAGATAAAAAGAAATCTTTGCCATTTTGTTGATCAAATTGCTTGCAAAAATCGTCGATTTGGCAGAATATTTCCGTAAGGAATGCGAACATAAAAACCTCAAATTGTTGTTGAAATGAGTGTATTCATAGCTCGCATTTCTTAATTTGTCTTGTAATTCCACCTCTCTAGCCATTCCTTACGTCTAACTCAGGTAATATTAAAATCAGTGTTTAATGTCGATTGTTAGTTTTAGCTTTGTATTAGCAGGGGTTATGAT
>CAITEL010000171.1 GCA_903891375.1 uncultured Neisseriaceae bacterium | reverse complement strand
TAAAAGTTGACACAGGCACCCTACTTGGTAGTATAATTGGTATTATAAATCTTCAAGTTATTGTTAATTTAGCTAAATTTAACTTTAGTAGTATATTTTCTAATGGGTATTCGTTTGATAAACTTGTAGCAAAAGCTTATTTGTACCAAAATCAGCTATATTTAAAATATTTATATATGACGAGCACGCTTGCAACCGTAGGACTTAAAGGCAATATTAATTTCAACAATAATAAGCTTGATATGTACTTATTGATTACCCCACATCTGGGTGTTGGTGTTGCTGTTGGGGCTGCTATTGTAACAGTTAACCCTATTGTTGGTGTTGCAACTTATGTTGCGGAATTACTATTACAAAACCCAGTAAATAAACTGTTTGCTTTTAATTTTCATATTACTGGCACAATTGATAAACCAGATATTAAACAAATTGGCGTAACGAATCAGATTACTGAGAATATTAGTTCAACTGTAGGTAAATAATTATTGGAGAAATATCGTGACAAGCTTAAAAGTAGCCGCTATTCAGATGACATCAACCACCCATTGGAAAAATAATTTAGATACCGCCATTGATTTAATCAGGCAAGCGAGTAAAAAAGGTGCTAAATTAATTGTATTACCAGAGTTTTTTATTAGAATTGGTGGTCAGCAACATATTGAATTTACTGAAATCATTGAAGAAATTGGCATTGGTAAAATTCAGGAAGCATTAAAAAAAATAGCGAAAGAATGTAAAATTTATTTAGTTGCAGGAACTATACCCATAAAATCAAAAGGTAATAATAAATGCTACAATACTACAATTGTGTATGACCATAATGGTGAAATGCTATGCTACTACCACAAAGTACATTTATTTCGTCTAGATAAAAAAGAAGAAAGTATAGATGAAAGCAACTTTTTTATGAGTGGGGAAGATATCGTAACTTTTAATATTGATGATTTTAGTTTTGGACTTTCCATCTGTTATGATTTACGCTTCCCCGAATTATTCCGTGAAATGGCTGGCGTTGATGCAATTATATTACCGGCAGCATTCACACACTACACAGGTAAAGACCATTGGGAAGTACTTTTACGTGCCAGAGCCATTGAGAATCAATGTTATGTTATAGCTTCAGCTCAAAGTGGCATACATGAGGCTGGGCGCCATACCTTTGGCCACAGCATGATAATTGATCCGTGGGGAAAAATAAACAGCGTATTAAAAGATGGTGAAGGTTTTATCATTAGTGAATTAAATAAAGAAATTATCAAAGAAATTAGATTGACACTACCCGCACTACAACATAAAAAACTATAAACTACTTAGTTTTAAAAACTAGGAGGATAATTATGCAAATCGCAAAACTAGATGGTATTGATATCAATTATAAGCTACACCAACATGCAACAGAAACTATTTTACTAATTAGTGGTATCGGTGCTGATCATAAAATGTGGTCCTATATTATACCACCACTTACAAAATATTATAATGTCGTTGTGTTTGATAACCGTGGTATCGGTTTAACCAAGGATAATAACCAACCATTTAGTATCGGCACAATGGCACATGATTGTTATCAATTACTTAATTATCTAGGTATTGAACAAGCGCATATAATTGGCCATTCAATGGGTGGAATTATTGCCCAACAATTTGCAATTTCTTACCCAAACAGCACCAACAAATTAGTAATTTTAAATTCTACGTCACATGCGCACAAAACACTAGAGTTTGCCCTCAGTAATCAAAATATCATACGTGGAAAAAATGTTCTAGAACCAACAGATATATTGCAATTAATAATGCCTTGGTTATTTTCTAGTGAGTTTCTATCAAGTAAAAATAACATAGTTGCATTTATTGAAAGTTATCTGGCCGAACCGAATAAACAAAGCGTAGCAGATTATCAAAGGCAATTAAATGCTCTTGTAGCTGTTGATTTACGTAAAGAGATAACACAAATAACTCACAACACATTAATCGTAGCATCAAGTGAAGATTTATTAACTATCCCATATTATAGCGTTGAAATGGCAAATCATATAAAAAATAGCCAGTTAGTTACATTACCTGGTGGACATTTGAGTTTGGTTGAGTACCCTGATATATTAGCCCAAAATATCCTAAAATTTTTATAATTACTAGTATTAGTGTCGTACTTGAAGCTTGAATGGGCGAGTGACATTTCTATTTCGGGTTAGTAATATTTAAATATAATTACATATTATTCCTTAATTATGTTATAATGGGTATAGATATTTAAACAACAAACCAATTCTTATCTATCTCATAATTCCACCCTATTTAACTTAAGCTCCTAGATTTTGGTGCCATATTACTCTAATATAACTCATCGTCTTTAAATACTTCGGGCGTACATAAATCTTCTTACATGAAGATGATTATAAATTTATTATAATCTGTCCATAAAAAACTAATTTTAGGATTAATATAAAAATATGATTGCATATCTTATTCTAGCACACCGTTACCCAAATCAATTTAAAAAACTTTTTACCGCAATTTATAACCCTGCCAACTATTATTTAATCCATATCGATAAAAAATCAGGTGCAGAAATGCAGGAAGAAATTAGTGAATTTATCGCCGAATTTTCTAATACTGCAATTTTAAAAAGTGAAAATACTCTTTGGGGTGGATATAGTTTAGTTAATGCTGAGTTACGAGGTATTGAAGAATATGGTGGGGGCAATTTACTGGACAGGTAAAATGCATTTTGTAGAGCTAATTTAGCGG
>CAITEL010000170.1 GCA_903891375.1 uncultured Neisseriaceae bacterium | reverse complement strand
ATTTTTTAACTCTAACCCAGCTTAGGCAATTTGAGCAAGTAGCTAAAAAATCTGGTTTAGATCTCATGGATTTAGCTGCAAATTCTGTTGTAACTTATATTAACTCATTGGAGTTTAGCAAAACTAAAACCATTTTAATAGTTGCTGGTAGCGGTAATAATGGCGGAGATGGTGTTAGTGTTGCAATAAAATTAAAAGAGTCTGGCTATAAGGTTATCGTGTTACAAGCGTATGCGAATCCAAGTATAAATACGAAGAACCTTATAGAACATTTTAAGAAATTGCATGGTAAAGTTATATTTAAATTCCCAGCAAATTTATCGAATTGTGAACTTATTGTTGATGCGGTATTAGGCATTGGAATTGCAAAAGAATTAGATGCTAAAACTAAAGAATTATTTACAAAAATAAATAAGATTAATAAATTTATTTTGGCCTTAGATACGCCTAGTGGGTTAAATCCTTTTACAGGCATGGTGTATGATGGATGTATAAAGGCAAATGCGACCTTAACTTTTATTTCGGATAAAGTCGGTTTATATACTGGTGAGGCTGTTGATTTTGTAGGACAGGTTTATGTTGAAAGATTAGTAGAAACTCTTAAATTAAAAGACGAAGTAACGCAACCAAATTATGTATTTAATACCATAGATAATATACAATACCAGAGGCTAATTAGACGCAAAAGTAATACCAATAAGGGAACATTTGGTTTAATTGGTATTATTGGTGGTGGTACTAGCATGTACGGTTCATTATTTTTAGCAGGTAGGGCGGCGATGTTGGTTGGAGGTGGAAAAGTTGTGCTTGGTTTTAATATCGATATTCATCCTGACGTTGATTTTATGATGCCTGAGTTAATGGTGGGTTCTGCAAATAAAATATTAAAGAACCTAGATAATTATTCTGTTTTAGTGGTTGGGCCAGGTCTTGGAACAGATGCGAAAGCCCTTAAATTATTAACAAAAGTTATAGATTTAAAGCCCAAATGTAAACTCATTTTTGATGCAGATGCGCTTAATTTATTAGCAAAACATCAAGATTTACAAATTAAATTCAAGCAACTAGAAGATAAGGCAATAACCCCTCATCCATTGGAGGCAAGCAGAATTCTAGGTATAGATATTAAAGATATACAAGATAATAGATTTCTTACCATTTGTTTATTACAAAGTAAATTTAATTGCAATGTGTTGTTAAAAGGCGCTGGCTCATTAATTGCGAATGCTGATACAGTCACGATAAACACTAATGGTGGTTGTGCTTTATCTAATGCTGGTCAGGGTGATGCTTTATGTGGAATAATTGCATCATTTATTGGGCAAGGTCTAGATTCATTTAATGCCATAAAATTTGCCGTGTATTTGCAGGGATTATCCAGTGATGTGTTAGTTGGAGAGCTTGGTGGATATAATGGTATTACAGCAACAGAAATCATTACGAAAGCTCGGGTATTATTAAATAGGAGGCTTTATATGGATGTAATCTCTTGACAAAATTGGACCCATGAATACATGTGAAATCATTTTTATGGTAAAATGTTAATTATTATTAAATTTAGGAGTAATGTTTATTATGCTTAACGGAGCAATAACTGCGTTAGTAACACCAATGAACACAGATGGTGGAATTGATTTTGTGGCTTTAGATAATTTAATTGAAACACAAATAAGCAATAAAATTAATGGTCTGGTGGTGCTTGGGTCAACTGGGGAATCAATGTCATTATCTGTGGTAGAAAAATTAGAAATTTTAAAACGAGTAATTCATAAGAACCGTTCGAGAGTAAAGGTTATAGCTGGGATTTCTAATGCCAATACCAGTGACGCAGTCGCTGTTACTCAACAGTTAAATGAAGTCGATGGTGTGGATTATGTGATGGCATTAACCCCATATTATGTTAAACCAACCCAAGATGGGTTATACCATCATTTTGAGAAAATTGCTAATGTAAGTCGGTACCCTGTGATTTTATATAATGTACCAGGACGTACAGGTTGCGATCTAAAAGATGATACAGCACTACGATTGGCGAATGATTTTAAAAATATTGTAGGCTTAAAAGATGCAACAGGTGATATAGCCCGTGCGTGTTATCTAGTTAAACATTGTCCGCAAGGGTTTATGTTATTTTCTGGTGATGATGCAACATCGATGGCGTTTATGCTATGTGGTGGTGATGGAGTTATTTCGGTTGTAAGTAATTTAGTTCCTAGCCAAATGAGTGCAATGTGTGAATATGCAATTACGGGAGATAAATTCTCAGCTATAGAGGTCAATAATTCAATTCTGGAATTACATAGTGAAATGTTCGTTGAGGCTAATCCGATTCCAATTAAATGGGCATTATATAATAATGGGATAATTTCATCACCACATTTACGTTTGCCACTAACAACATTAAGTAATATAAATCAAGACAGAGTGAGGGTGATATTAGAACATTTTATACCAAAGGTAAGTAAGAATGCGTAAATTGAATCAGAATATTTTATGGGTTATTTGTATATGTTTTTTATCGAGTTGCGCTAACTACACTCCAGATACGCATTACAGTTCTCAAGGGTCACAAAAAGAACAAACCAATCAAAATTTAGTTGTACCTCCTGGGTTATCTGCACCTGAGACTAACCAAGACTATAAAATAGCAACACAAAACCCTGAAAAACCAAGTTATTTGTTGAGTGATGTAAAAAATATGTCAGTTCAACAGGGTGGATCAGAACGTTGGTTGGTAGTTAACAACAAAAAAGTTAATGATGTATGGCCGATGATGGTTGATTTTTTAGAGCAACAGGGTTTAACTGTTAAATATCAAAATCAAGCAGTTGGAGTGATTCAAACAGATTGGGCTACACAAAACACAAATGTACCACAAACGGGGATTCGATCGTTTTTCTCTTGGGTTGGTTGGGGTAGTATGTATTCAATGCCGACTCAGTATATGTTTAGAGTTACGTTGTGGCAAAATGAAAGTAATACACAAATATTTGTGACAGACATGCAAATGAGTGAAGTTTATCCAGGATGTAATTCGCCATTAAATTCATCTAAAGCAATCTCAGAAAACCAACGTACTTCTTGGATGGCAATGCCTCCTAACCCACAGTTAGAGTTGGAATTTTTAATGCAGTTCATGGCATTTTCAGGATTAAGTCCTGACAAAATAAAACAAGTGAGAAATACAATAATTACTGAATCTCAAATAGCTTTAAAAAAGGCAACGATTGAACAAAACAAGATTATCATAAATGATGAATTCGATCGTGCGTGGTGGCGAACAGGTTTAGCCTTAGATCGTGTTGGGTTAGGTGTTACTGATAAAAATCGCACTGCGGGGCAATATTATGTTTATTCGTTACAATCACAGGTAAATATTCCAGAGCAAGGATTTTTTAGTAAATTATTCGGTAGTGGTGCTGGTACAACCTTAAAAATGCCAGAAGCAGAATATCTAGTGACATTAACAGCTTCAGGGAGTACTACGACATTGACGATGAAGCCGATAAAAGTTGATAATGATAAGAATGCTAAGAAATCAGCAGCAATGGTTAGTGATTATTTAAATAAGCTTGCACAACAGCTATACTAAATAACTCAATTAAATTGGTGTTAGAGTGAATGTTATTACTAAATACCTTAGTTTATTATATAAATCAAGGTGTGCAACACCGCAATGCCAACAAGAACTCGTGCGTGATATTTCACGTCGCGGGTTTTTGCGACAAATTTTGAATATCACCGTACTTGCGACTGTGACTCAAACATGCTGTGGCACCTCCTCAGATTATTCGAAATTTTTACCTGATATGGGCGATTCTGACCGTACAAACCTAAGTCCTGCTGATGCTAATTTTATTGGTCAGCAAATTATTCAAGATATAGCAGCACAAGGGCAAATGTTATGGGATTACGATTTACTTGCATATTTAAACAATATAGGTGATGAATTAGCTAGTAATTCTCCTTTGGCTGGCCAGTCCTTTAATTTTTATTCTTTAAATGGTAAAGAGGTAAATGCGTTTGCATTACCTGGTGGGTATATATGTGTATATAACGGTTTAATTTATACGACCAGGTCCGAGGCCGAATTGGCAGGGGTCATGTCACATGAAATAGGCCATATTGTGCAACACCACATATTTAGAAATATTGCTATTTATAATAGAAACCAATGGTTAGCTATTGCTGGTATTTTGGCTGGGGCATTGTTAGCACCATTTAGCCCTGGAGCGGCGATTGCTGCAGCTAATGGCGGTCAGGGGTTAGCTATTCAAAACATTTTAGGTAATTCTCGTGATTTTGAACGTGAGGCTGATCGTGTTGGTCAGGGGATAATGTATAATGGTGGATTTGATCCACATGCGATGCCTGATTTTTTTGCTAGGCTTGAAGACCTAAATAAATTTAATAATAACGAAGCGTTGGCATTTTTACAAACTCATCCAGTTACGTCAGAGCGTATAAGTGAAGCCGAAGAGAGGGCCAATCAATTATCTGTAAAAATGAGAGCAGATAGCATTTCATTTTTAATAATTCGTGAAAAATGTAGAGTAAGACAACTTGGAGTAAAGTCAGCCATTATGTTTTATTTGAATGCACTTAAAACTAAGAGATATAGTAATATTAACACACAATATTATGGCTTGGCTTTTGCGTATTTAGTGAGTAATAATCCTACAGCTACTATTATATACTTAAATAAAATACATGAAACGGATGTAACTACGCACCCTGCATACTATAGTCTAATGGCATCTGCATATACGTTAAGCAAAAATTATGTAGAAGCAAGAAAAGTATATAAGGTGGGATTAGGAAGTTATGCTACATACAAGGGGTTGTGGTTGGGGCAGATTGATATGGAGATCAAAGCACGGCAGTTGAATACTGCAGGCGAATATCTCTTTAGATTATCCGAACAATATCCAAATGATTTAGATATATGGACACGGATTACGTATGTTTATTCTGATTCAAATTTAAATAATTTACAGAAATATTATTATGCATTGGGTAACAAATTCAGCATACAAAATGAATATAAGCGAGCATTAGATCAATATCAATTGGCGATTAAGTATGTAAAGAGTGATAAAGACGATACTTTGAATGATATTATAAGTTCAAAAATTATTGACACGCAATCAATCATAAAATTTAATACAAAATATGGAAGTAATAATTAAAAATTGTAGCTACTCAGACAATCCTGGTAGTGTAATAAAATCTGCTTACAGCTTGTTTATGGTTTTTCGATAAGTAACTCACCACAAATGATTCACGCTACAACCAAGTTAAATAAGCGTATTTTATTACACTTCCGTCTAAATTATTATGACAAAATGTATCAAGAAAAGGTACTTAAGGGTCTAAATAAAAAGGCAAAATGCCTTGGGTATATATTAGTGAAAACAATTGTGCCAGAGACTACTATGATTTAGTTTCTCAGGAGGAGAGCCAAAATCTTTATATTTGAAAATGAATCAATTAGCTATGAAAAAATATTCAGATGAAAATGCTAAGAAAAATGCATTAATGCATTATTGAAGCTGAAAAAAACTTGACAATAAGTTATCGTTTGTGTTAACATTTGTACTATGAATAGATGGAAAATAAAATACTTTAATGAATCAGTTAGAGATGAGATAAAGTCCTTACCTAAAAAGCTATTTGCGAGGTATTTTGTACTTGTAGATAGGATGGTGTTAGATGGACCAGATATAGGCGAACCGCATACATCATCAATGGGTGGTGGTTTATTTGAAATAAGAGTTAAGGCACTTGAAGGTATTGCCCGTGTGTTTTACTGTGTTAATGTTGGTCATGAAATCTGGATTTTACATAGCTTTATTAAAAAAACACAAAAAACGCCTCTTAAAGAACTAAAAATAGCTCGTGAACGGCAAAAGGAGATTCTAAAATGAAAGATAATGGTAAATGGCATGATGAAATGCGTGTTGAAGCATTCAAAAATCCAGAATTTGTTGTTGAATATGAAAATTTCAAACTACAATTTGAAATTATAGAGCAATTAAAAAAAATTCGTAAGGAACAACACATGACATTAGTAGATGTTGCAACAAAAATGGGAACATCAAAAACTGCATTAAGCAGATTTGAATCGGCTCAAAATAATACTGTACCAAAATTATCAACGATTGAAAAATATGTTCATGCAATAGGGTGTAGCATTGAGTTTAAAATCACACCAAAATCCAGAAAAAAAGTAAAGAATTCCAGTGTGGTCGGACTTGTTTAACGTGAATTAATTCGGCCTCTATAAGTCAGAGTAGTTTACAATATCACTACAGGGTTTTACAACTTTTGTTTATTGTATCATACGTTCAAGGAAGTGTAATAAAATACGCTTATTTAACTTGGTTGTAGCGTGAATAATTTGTAGTGAGTTACTTATCGAAAAACCATCAACAAGCTGTAAGCGGATTTTATTACACTTTCTATATTGGCAATAACTCAGGTTGTAGGTAGTTTTTATGAATAATTTATCTCTAGCACTCTCTCCGCAAGGGCATGTTTATCTTTTACAACAAAATCAATTAAATAATATAGAGTTAAATACCACAGAACAAAAGATTGTGCAACTATTTGCACAATCTCCAATCTTTGGCCTACTTCATCTAGGAATACAAGAGTTTAGTCAATTATCTCCTGAGTGTATATTTTGGCAGTCATTTGTTAGAATAGTTATCACGCAAATATGTAGATACCCAGAGGTATCAACATTAAAAGTATTACCAGAAGTCACTCCACCAACTGAGAATGAATTGCTTCAGGTAATTAGTCAAGCGCCATTTATTCATGGTTTTGAATATTTAAATGCAGACAATCTTTATAAAATTTGGCAAGATTTATATACAACATTACAAAATGAATTAAAAAATTTTTCTGGATCAATACCTGATTATTTTCAGAGCTATAATTCTAATTGGAACTCTGTTGGTCGGGTGTGCTTTCATTTGGCTGAAAATAAAAACAACAATGAGCGTCCATTTGCATTTATGGCAACATATACAACTAAACTTGGTCAAAAAGCAGCAACGCAACATTTACCTTTAAAACGAGCATTACAGGATTACGCAGGTGAAAAAAATCATGCGGCATTACTGGCTTTATTGGTGCCAGTGCAAAAAGCTGCTGAAATCATTCCGTTAATAAAAAAACTTGTGGATAATGGGGAGGTTTTTCAAGCTTTAACATGGAGTATCCATGAGGCTCATCAATTTCTAACAGCGGTTCCAGAAATGGAACAAAGTGGAATTGTAGTACGAGTTCCTAATTGGTGGAATGCAAAAAATCCATTACGTTCAAAAGTAAATGTTACAATAGGTAATGCACCTGTTTCAGTTATGGGTTTGGACAGTTTATTAGATTTTAATATTCAACTAAGTCTTAGTAATGGAGAAATATTGTCACAACAAGAGTGGCAAGAATTAATGAATTCGAATGATGGTTTAGTTAAAGTTAAAGGTCAATGGGTAGAGGTTAATAAAGAACATTTAAACACTATGCTATCACATTGGAACGATATTAAAAATGCAACCAAAGATGGAATGTCACTGGCGGAGTGTTTACGTTTACTATCTGGGGCAGGGGAAGATATTTTAAATTCTAAAGAAAATAAACATATTGAGTCAGCAATAGAGTGGTCTAGTGTTGTAGCTGGTGATTGGTTAAACACTATATTAAATCAGTTGCGTGACCCATCAATGTCAAATGAAAAATCGCTGGCAACAATACTTAATCAACACTTGCAAGCCATATTACGCCCATACCAGTTAGCTGGAGTTAATTGGTTATGGTTTTTATATAAATTGAAATTAGGAGCATGTTTAGCTGATGATATGGGCTTAGGTAAAACAATTCAAGTTATAGCATTTTTTTTATTGGTGAAACATCAAGTTAAACAAGCAAAACCAAAATATAATTTATTAATTGTTCCAGCTTCATTATTAGGTAATTGGCAATCAGAGTTAATGCGTTTTGCACCAAGTCTTACATATTTTGTTATGCATAGCTCTACAACATCTCGTGATATAATAATGCATTCAAATAAAGAAAATTTACCTCAATGTGATTTAATAATTACCACTTATGCATTTGTTAATCGTTTAGAATGGTTGAGTACGATTGATTGGCATGTAATTGTACTAGATGAAGCACAATTAATTAAAAATGCGGCCACTAAACAAACACGAGCAATAAAAAAATTAACCAGTTATATTAGATTTACGTTAACAGGTACTCCAATTGAAAATCGCTTGAGTGACTTATGGTCGTTATTTGATTTTACTTCACCAGGATTATTAGGTAGTAGCTCGGCATTTACTACTTATGAAAAAAATGCGATTAAAGAAAAGAGTCATGAGCGGTATAAACAATTCTTGACAAGTATTAGGAGTTTAACTCAACCGTATATATTACGACGGTTAAAAAGTGATAAAAAAATTATTGTTGATTTACCCGATAAGACTGAAATTCAAACTTTTTGTGGTTTGAGTAAAGAGCAAATTAAACTATATGAACTATCAGTGCGAGAATTAAAAAATCAATTAGAGGTTGTGGACGGAGTGAAGCGCCGTGGGTTAGTGTTGTCTTTTTTACTGCGCTTTAAACAAATTTGTAATCATCCTGCGCAATGGCTTGGTTATGGAGATTATCATGCTGAACATAGTGGTAAGTTTTTACGCTTAAAAGAACTATGTGAAGAGATTGCAGCGAAACAAGAAAAAGTTTTAGTTTTTACGCAGTTTACGGAGATTATACCAGCATTAGTTACTTTTCTGGAACAAATTTTTGGATGTAGAGGCCTTAGTTTACATGGCTCTACTGCTATAAAACAACGTGCAGGCTTAGTTGCAGAGTTTCAAGAAGAACAAGGCCCACCATTTTTTGTGTTGTCGCTTAAAGCGGGTGGTACGGGATTGACGCTTACTCGAGCTTCACACGTTATTCATTTTGATCGTTGGTGGAATCCTGCGGTTGAAAACCAAGCTACAGATCGGGCTTATCGTATTGGACAAAAACATTTAGTGGTAGTGCACAAATTTATTTGTCGTGGTACGATTGAAGAAAAAATTGATAGTTTAATTAGTAGTAAGAAAGAATTATCACAGGATGTATTACAAGTTGGTAATGAAATGTCGTTTACTGAGTTGAATAATGATCAACTTATGGATATAATATCACTAGATATCCATAAAGTGTTGAGTGATAATTAAAAAATATGATATGTTGGAGAAAATAATATGAGTTATTACGATAGCTGGCCTAAGTATGTGCCTGTTGCGGTTCGTCGTGCTAATGCAGAAAAGGAAGTTAAGAAAAGACTAAATAATGGCCAGAAAGCTAATCCAATTGTGATTGAGGGGAGAAAAATAGCCCGTACATTTTGGGGTGAGGCATGGTGTAATAACCTTGAATTATACAGTGATTATGCAAATCGTTTACCACGAGGGCGTACATACGTAAGAAATGGCTCAGTAGTTGATTTGCAAATTACACAAGGTAGGGTGAAAGCGTTAGTTAGTGGGTCAGAATTATATGAGATTGATATTGTAATAGAGCCTATGGTCTCTACAAAATGGAAAACTTTAGTGGAGACTTGCACAGGGCAAATTGAATCACTAATAGAGCTACTGCAAGGTAAATTTTCTAAATCAGTTATGGGTATTATAACTCAACCGACACATGGTTTATTTCCGCACCCACAAGAAATCAAACTTACTTGCTCTTGCCCTGATTGGGCTGATATGTGTAAGCATGTAGCTGCTACATTGTATGGAGTTGGTGCCCTACTGGATAAGCAACCAGAACTGTTATTTACTTTGCGTCAAGTTGATCACCTTGACTTAATAGGTTCTATGGGGGATGCTAATGCTCTTCTTAATAATGAAAATAAAGCAAATCAAGTTGCCGATGATGACTTGTCTGCTATTTTCGGCATTGAGTTAGATTCTGCGGTTGAACTTATTGAGAAAAAATTAAAGCCAAAACCAAAAGTCACAATTAAAAAAGAGGTGGCATCTAAACCCTTAATGGTAAAGAAGCCCCAAGATTCAAAATCAGAAGTGACGAGTAAAATAGAAAAGCTAGTAAAGGTAAGGGTAAAGGCAACTACTACAAAAGCGACCACTAAAAAAGAGAAGGTTCAAAAATAATACTTAACCCATTATCTAGTATTCTAAAAATGCGAAAGTCGAATTAAAATGAACAATTTAGTTGAAATATTTAAAGCTTTAGCAAATAGTAAGCGATTAGAAATATTGAATTTGCTAGTAACACCAGAGGATAATTTTTCTGTAGAAAATTGTGAAATAAAAAATGGTGGGGTGTGCTTAAAATCAATCGAACAAAAAATCGGCCTTTCACAATCTACAGTATCACATTATATCAATGTGTT
>CAITEL010000169.1 GCA_903891375.1 uncultured Neisseriaceae bacterium | reverse complement strand
GAAGAGAATAAAAAATCTTTAACTGATAAAACTTTATCTATTGAAAACCAGACAGTAAAAATTAAAACGGATAAAGATGAGTTATTAAAAAAATTATCGTGCTATGGGATTAATGAATCCAGTTTTGCGAATGTTGAGGAAATACCAAATTTGTTGCAAGATAGGGTAAAAAAATGGAATGCACAACAAGAGCAACTCACACAAATAGAAAAACAGATAAATGAGTTGAGTAATACTTGCGGTAAACATAAATTAATTATTGAGCAAATTACCATCGACAAAACCGAGTTAGAACAAACTCTTGAAGATGCAAAACAACAGTTAAATAAATTAAATATAGAGCGTCAGCAATTATTTTCGGATAAGAATACTCAAGAGGTAAAGATAGAACTGCAGAAATCTTTTGATAAATATGAAGCAGACGTAAAATGGTTAGATACGAAAGTAAATAAATCTCAAGAGCAAGTAAGCAACGTAACGGCATTAATTGGGCAATTACAAGAGATTATTACGCCATTACAAAAGACATTTATCGAGCAGGAACAACAATTCAAACAGCAAATAGCTAAGTATGAATTTGTAGATGAAGGTAATTTCTGTAAAAGCCTAATAACAACAGATGAATTGGAACAATTGTTAAATCGACAAAGTCAATTAAAAACACAAGAGCTAAAATTAATAACTGAGTCAGAATTAATAAAAACGCAGTTAATCGAAGAGCAACAAAAGCAATTAACTACTGAAAATATTGAAGTGTTGTCTTTATTGAGGCAACAGCTTGATAATCAATTAAGTACATTAAATCAAAATATTGGTAGCATCAAAAATAGATTAGATGTAAACACCAATGCGCATAGTGAATGTGGTAAAATAATAGAAAAACAGCAGATTCAACAAAAAATAGCGAAAAAATGGGGTAATCTTAATGAATTGATTGGTTCACATGATGGTAAAAAATTTCGCAATTTTGTACAGGGGGTAACTTTTGAGATGGTGGTTCGTAATGCGAATGTTCAACTACGGACGATGTCAGATAGATACTTATTGATTCGGGATAAGACTAATGTTTTAGAGTTAAATGTTATTGATAATTATCAGGCTGGGGAAATTCGAACTACTAAAAATTTATCAGGTGGTGAAAGTTTTATTATTAGTTTAGCTTTGGCCCTTGGGTTATCTAAGATTGCGAGCAATAAGGTGCAGGTTGATTCTTTGTTTTTGGATGAAGGTTTCGGCACCTTAGATGAAGATTCATTGCACACAGCTTTAGATGCATTAAGTAGCTTGCAACAAGATGGTAAATTAATTGGTGTAATTTCACACGTTGGTGCATTAAAAGAACGGATTAGTTTACAAATAAATGTTGAAACACTAAATGGCGGGGTAAGTAGAATAAGTGGGATAGGTTGCCAACAAATCAGTTAAAAGAGTTTATAGGTTTTTAAGAATTATGATAGAAGAAATTGAAATTAAGAATTGTGCGAGTTATGATGCTACTGGTATAAAATTAGAAAAGTTACAGGCTGTGAACTATATTTATGGAGCTAATGGTACTGGTAAAAGCACCATATCAAATTATTTGGCGAGTCTTGAGAATCAGTCACAAAATAAAATTAAGTGGAAAGATAATAGTAAATTAGATTTATTTGTGTATAATCGTAAATTTATTGATGATAATTTTGCTGGAGGTAAAAATCAAAAAGGCGTGTTTACGCTTGGACAAACCACAATTGATGTGACTAAGTCAATAGAAGAATTAAAGGAACAACTAAAAGAGATTGATGGTAAGTTAGTTGATTTAAACTATACAGATACGAAAAAAAAGATTGATGCTTCAAAAAAGGAGATTAACCAAGAATTTTGGGATGCTTGTTGGGGTGTTAAGCAGAAATATGGAGAGAGTTTTAAAAAAGTTTTTGAGGGACTAAACACAAAAGAAAAATTTGCAAATAAATGTAAAACTGAGATATCTAATACAGGAGATTTATTATCATTAGAACAGTTAAACAAAAAAATAAAGCAAATTTATGCGAAAGAACAAACACAAAAAGGATTGATCACACCAATTGATGATACATTATTAGATACGTGTAAAAATGATGATATTTGGGTAACAAAAATCATTGGTAAGGATGATGTTGATATAGCTGACATGATCAAACGTTTAAACAATAGCGATTGGGTTAAGCAAGGTATTTCTTTTTTGTCAGATGCAAATGGATCTTGCCCGTTTTGTCAACAAAAATTAGTTACTAATTTTGAAATTATATTAAATAATTATTTTGATGAGACATACCGAAAGCAAATAGATAGCCTTGAGTATCAACAAAAGAACTATAAGGATATAACTGCTGAAGTTCAACAAAAGATT
>CAITEL010000168.1 GCA_903891375.1 uncultured Neisseriaceae bacterium | reverse complement strand
GACAAATGTCCGAAAATTTGCGTCTGGGTACTTAAGTATCAAAATAATAGGATAAACAAAGTGCAAGAAAATATTAAAATCCCAATAGATTTACATTGCCATAGCAATAACTCTGATGGTGCGCACACCGTGACAGAAGTTCTCGATATGGTTAAAGCAAACGGAGGAAAACACATAGCCTTAACAGACCATGACACAACCGAAGGAATAAAAGAAGCACGTGAATATGCTACAAAGATAGGACTTGAATTAATTGCTGGAGTTGAAATATCTGTAACTTGGCAAAAAAACATTTTAATTCATATTATTGGTTTAAATATTGATGAAAATAATCAGGAATTAATCGAAAACTTAGCACAGCTACGTTCTTTTCGCTACCTTCGTGGTCAAGAAATTGCGAAACAACTAGCTAAAATTGGTATTGATGGTGCATTTGAAGGTGCGCTAAAATATTGTAGTACACCAGAAGCCTTAAGTCGCACCCATTTTGCTAGATTCTTGGTTGATAATGGTTATGCTAAAGCCAATCGTGTATTTGATAAATATTTAACCACGGGTAAACCTGGGTATGTAATGCAAACATGGGCAAGCTTAAAAGATGCTGTCACTTGGATAAAAAATAGTGGCGGAATTGCCGTAATTGCTCATCCATGCAGATATAAGCTTACACGCACAAAACTCTTACAACTAATTGACGAGTTTAAACAATTTGGTGGTGAGGGTATTGAGGTAATAAGCTCCTCACACTCACAAACTGACAGTATTAGTATAGCACAAATTGCAACTGAAACAAATTTGCTGGCAAGTCTCGGTACTGACTTCCATAATATTCTAAATAATTACCCCAAAGTAAATGTTGGAATGAACTACCCTCTCCCACAAACATGTAACCCTGTCTATCTTAAATTAGGAATTGATTCACTATGACTAAAGCACATTTAGAACATGTTTTAAAAACTCGCCATATTTTAATGATTGCACTTGGTAGTGCCATTGGTACTGGGTTATTTTTTGGGGCTGGTGAATCAATTAAACTTGCTGGTCCATCAATTTTACTCTCATACATAATTGGTGGAATTGTTATGTATATCGTAATACGTGCCTTGGGTGAAATGACAGTCAATGAACCAAATGTAGGCTCATTTAGTTATTACGCATATAAGTACATTGGCAATTACGCAGGTTTTATGTCAGGATGGAACTATTGGTTTAACTATATTATTGTATCCATGTTAGAACTAACAGCAACTGGAATGTTTCTTGATTTTTGGTTACCTAATCTTCCACACTGGGTAACAGCACTAGTGCTTCTTTTGATTTTTGGAACAATTAACCTTGTCCAAGTGAAATTTTTTGGTGAATTTGAATTTTGGTTTGCTGGGGTAAAAGTAGTAACTATCATTGCTCTAATTGTTATAGGTATTTACATAATATTCTTCAATAAATCCACACATTCTTCTAGTTTATCTAACATCAATAATCTTTGGATGTATGGTGGTTTCTTCGCTAATGGGATCAAAGGATTTTTATTTTCCTTTGTAATAGTTGTGTTTTCTTTTGGTGGAACTGAACTCGTTGGAATAGCCGCTGGAGAATCAAAAAACCCTGAAAAAGTCGTCCCTATGGCAATAAACGGTATAATTATTCGAATTATATTGTTTTATGTAGCAACGCTTACTATTATCATGTGTTTATATCCTTGGAATAAAATCAGTGGAAATACTAGCCCATTTGTTGATGTGTTTCAAAAAATTGGTATCTATAAAGCCGCCGCAATTATGAACCTAGTTGCAATTACTGCCGCTCTTTCCTCTTTTAATAGTGGTATTTATGGTACCGCTCGAATGTTATATAATCTAGGTAAACAAAAAAATGCTCCCGCTTTTTTAACCAAACTTAATAAAAACAATATTCCACAAAATGCCACCTATGTGTCCCTAGCGGTGATATTCCTCACTGTAATTCTAAATTATTTATTCTCGTCAAAAATATTTTTTATTCTACTTGCAATAGCTACAATAGCAGCCATGATTAATTGGATTTTTATTCTAATTACGCATATGGCATTTAGATGTAAGGCTCAGTTATCTAGCAATAGATATCAATTACTGTTTTACCCAGCATCGACAATAATATCAATTGTTTTTTTTATAATTGTAGTAATAACAATGTCACAAATGGATAATATGCGCTTAGCAATTTACATTGCGCCAATCTGGTTAATTTTTCTAACGATTAGTTACTGGATAAAAAACAAAATATACCAAACCAATGTAAATAGCTAATATACATAGCACCGATTAATCAACATAATGTATAATACATAGTAACTGCGAATATCAAATTTAAAGAT
>CAITEL010000167.1 GCA_903891375.1 uncultured Neisseriaceae bacterium | reverse complement strand
CAGATAAAAAAAATCCCTTGGTATTTGTGGCTTGAAAATCCAGTAATTTTTGTAATAATGTTTTAGGCTTAGGGCTTGGCTTTGGTGTTGTTTTTGCATCTGGATCATCGTCATCATCTAGTGGTGCGCCATTTGTGTTGTCTACAGAACGCTTATTATTCATTGTGGGATTTGATGCATCATCAGTATTATCAACACCATCTTCTGCTTGACTAGGATTCTTGTTTTTATTTAGCCAGAATGGATCTTTGGATGAGGGGATACTGCTATTGGTACTATTTAAATTTAAACGACGCTTTAGTGTTTGAATTTCTAATGATTGCTCAGTAATTATTGTAGCTTGTTTATCCATTACTGCAGATTGTTTAGTTGTGATTTCACGTAAGTCATTAATTATAGCTTCATTTCGTTGCACCGCAATTAATAATAATTTGATAATTTCTAATGCATTTTTGAGATCAAGATGACTTAATATTTCATCTGGATTTTGTAATATCTGTTTTAGAGCATCGTCCATAATTACTCGAAAATCTAACAATCATGCGGTTAATTTTATGTGCCTTTAACGAACTCAAGATTATACCACGGATTTAGAAAAATATGTGGGGGGACTGTGTGGTTACCAGGGTAGCCTCATTAAAACATAACATTTACTTCGCTTTATAGTTAAATATAATTTTTTAATAAAAGAATCTCATCTATTCCCAAACCATTTTAATTTACCTAAAAATTTGTCTTATCAACGCCGTAAACTCATAAAATAACGAGTTTTCCATATAATTAAATCAATGCTACCGCATAGCTCAAGAATATTTTGTTGCTTTTTGCCGTTGAATTTACTGGTAACTAATATTAAATAAAGGTCATTCAACTACAATTTCATGTTCTATACATAATGTTTTTAGTAACCACGCATCGACCCATCCATTTAATTTTCTAAGTCGAGCTATACTAGTTCTAACGCCATCAATTCTAGGGTAACGTGCCTTAATTTTTTCTAATAAAGTTAGGCATGCTTTTTTAAGAACTAATATATTTTGTGGTGCATTTCCTTTTCGAACACGACTCTTATCATCACCAAAACTCACATCTAGTGTCCAGTGTAGGTTGTTTTCGATTGCCCAGTGGCTACGAATGTATGCGAGTGTTTGTTCCGCTGTTGCGTTAGTTAAATCACTTATATAAAATCTATCTTCTACGCTATCTACACCTTTAATGCTTCGAGTACTAGTGATTTTTATTACCGAATTAATGCTATTCCAATCTTTTCTTTCATCTTTTAACCATTGTAACCATTTGTCATCAGTAATCACAGTACATGTTCGCGTTTCAATTCTACCATGAGATTTTTCATTAGTTTCACACATCGAGATGTAACTTTTTTTAATTTGTGGAATGTTTCCAAAAATTTCTTTTACATCATTTTCTAGAGTTTTTTGATTTCCTTTTAGTGCCAGAATATAATTGCCGCCTTTATCTATAATTTGATTCGCTATTTTATGTTGTGTTCCCATTGCATCTATCGTAATAATTGCACCTTTTATGTCGATTATATCAAGTAATTTAGGTATCGCTTTGATTTCATTAGTTTTACTATTGACAACATTACTCGCTAACGTTACCTTATCCTCTCCAACATAGGCACTAACTATGTGCATTGCTTTAACATCACCATCATGACTACCACGCGACGTTTTACCATCTATTGCAATAACTTTACCCACTACATCAACTTTGAGTATATATTTCACCCATGCCTCAAATTTATTCTCAAACACGATAGGGTCAAGTACTCTAAAAAATCTCCGAAGCGTATCATCACTTGGGATACCATTTACATATGGGTAAAATTTTCTTAAAAATTCCACATTATGATTACCAAATAATTCAATATCTTCCCAACTATTACAATTTGCTAAAAATCCACAAAATGCTAAAAATATAAGCTCTACAACAGAATATAATTTTTTCCGATTTAATCTATGATCTTTTATGTCTTTTATAAAATCTAAAAATCCAGAATTATCATTTGCTTTTACTATATCTCCAAATATATCTCTTCTCATCATCGTATCCCTCGATAGTTTTTATTAAGGATAGATTTTACAATATATTTGACTTAATTCGTTATTTTAATGAGGCTACCCTGGTGTGGTTACACCTGGTTAACAATGTTCCTAAACATGGTGTATAAGTATTGAATATTTTAACTTGATACCATATTGATATTACCTTTATATAAAGTTATTGATATCGTAGGTTTTTATACTAAGTTTTAGCTCAGACTGAGGTCAAGATATTATCATAGGGATCAGGATGTCTGAAGTTTCTCTATATATACCATAACACACGTTAGTGGGTCACTTGCTTTTAATTAACTGTTGTCAAACGAATAGAATATATTCTGGTATTGCAAAATAAATTCGTTAACTTTTTTTCGTGTAATTTCTGGAGATTGTCGATGATTAATCGCATCATAAATTAACTGTGCAATATATTTCATTTCTGATTCTTTCATCCCCAAACGGGTAACCTCCTGGGTTCCAATTCTTATTAAAGGTTTACCAAAGATTGCCCTAGCATTCGTGCTAATATCACATAAATGTAATTTAGAGCACGCATCTTTTGCATTAGATATATTGTTAAATTCAATAAAAAAACAATTTGTATTTGTAAATATATTTTTTTTCGAGAGTATGTCAAATCCTAAATCCTCAAGTTCTTTGGCAAGTATATTGGCGTTTAAAATGGTCTGTCTAGCGTATTCTGTGCCATATTGAGCCATTTCTAATAATGTAATATATAATGCAATTGAATGGTGGGTGTGTTGACTAGATACCATACTTTCACCAATATCTGTTATTATTCTTTTACTAAGTGCCTTATTTTTAAAATAAATCATAGCTTTTTGTGGACCTGGAAATGTTTTATGTGTATTTCCCTGAAGTATATCACAACCATTTTCAAGAGGATTCGAGAAAGAATTTCCATAAATTAATCCAAAAGTATGGGATGCATCGTATATGATTAATACCTTATCTCCTACAATTGATCTAATTTCTTTCATGGGGAAGTCAAATAATGTAGCTCCGTGATCAAGAATAATAGCCTTGGGTGGATTATTTTTTACCAGTCCTTTTAAATAAGATAAATCTAACTCCATGGCATCCCTATCAAATTTCATAAATAAAGAATGTCGACCTAAATGACGGATGGCATTGGCTGTAGCAAAATGCCCACCATCTTCTGGAAGAATAGAATAGATAATATCGCCAGGGTTAGTAGCTACAGCAACTATAGAAATTAAACCATGAACACCAGATAAGAATCTATAATCTGAATCTACAGCAGAAAGGATATGCTGGGAAATATTTTTTGCGATAGCTTCAAGATTATAAATTCCAGGCATTCCTTTAAATATAAAATCACCTTTATCTACTATACTTTTTAAAAAATAATCATTAGCCGTGCCTAGATGATATCGAAAAGACAGCTGGCTAGATAAAAATGCATGAGCCGTCTTAGATAAAATATTTTCATTTGCTGTTAAGTGTAAAGTAGACTTAAAATTATTTTCATCCGCCTTAACAAGATCAATGAGATTTTTTATATCTAAATCTTTAAAAAACTGATGTGACCTAAATACAGCAGTACCTGAGTAATTTCCCATAACCTTTTTCTTTATTTAAAATAATATATAATGACGGTTTAT
>CAITEL010000166.1 GCA_903891375.1 uncultured Neisseriaceae bacterium | reverse complement strand
ATTTTATTAATGATTTTAAGATAACTATAAAATATTATCAAGAAATATTTTTCTTTGCATATACCGTACTTAACCGAAACTGGAAAATTTGTATAAATTACTAAAACGTTTGATTTAATTATTTTTAAGGAACTCGGCAAAATAATTCTGTAACTTTGGGAAAAAGATTGCCTTTGAAAAAAAGGTTAAAATAGAAAGAATAGCGACTAGTTATTAAAACTACAAGACTTTGCTAAATTGTAAAATAATGTATAAAGTCTGATGTCTGCCCAGTGCTAAAAAGTTACCTATAACAGTTAACAGCTGTATTATCAAACTTTAGTTAACGGCGGTTGTAACTCTAACAATCCTAAGGTAGCGAAATTCCTAGTCAATTAATTGTTGACGCGCACGAAAGACATAACGACTTTTCTACTGTCTCAAAAATAATATCAGTGAAATTAGAATATGCGTGAAGATACGCATTCACAACAGTTAGACGGAAAGACCCTATAAACCTTAACTACAATTTTAAATTGTGTTTACATATAATTTGTGTAGTAATAAATGGTAGTCGTTAAAATGTCTTGATTTTAATCAATTACAAAGACGCAAGTGAAAGACCATTCTGATTGTTTTTTGTAACGCTAAGTTAATATGATTAACAATAGTTTAAAACAGGTAGTTTGACTGGGGCGGTATTCTTCTAAAAAGTAACGAAGAACAGTAATAGTAAACTCAAATTTGATTATACGCAAATTGATGAGTTTAATGGCATAAGTTTGCTTGACTGTAAGACATATTTGTCAAACAGAGACGAAAGTCGACCATATTGATCCTATAGTTTTTTATGGAAAAGTTATAGCACAAGAAATAAAAGGTACTTTAGGGATAACAGGCTTATGATTCTCAAGAGTTCTTATCGACAGAATCGTTTGGCACCTCGATGTCGACTCTTCATATCCTGAAGCTGCAAAAGGTTTCAAAGGTTTGGCTGTTCGCCAATTAAAATGGAACGTGAGTTGGGTTTAGAACGTCGCAAGACAGTTTGGTCCCTATCTGCTGTTGTTGTATAATAATTTTTAAGACTTAGTTTTAGTACGAGAGGACCAAACTAGAATAACCTATTGTTTTTCAATTGTTTTAAACCAAAAGCATGTTGATTAGCTATGTTATTTTTTATAACTGCTGAAAGCATCACGCAGGAAGAACACTTAAAATCAAATTATTATTAATTCGTAAAAGTTTATTACGTATTTATAGGTATTTTGTAAGTTATGGTAACATAAACGCTAAAGTATACTAATTTTTTATATTAAAGTAAATTTTATAACTGTGTAATTAACTTAAATATGCCGCAACTCGATTTGATGACATTTTCAACCCAGTTTTTTTGGTTGATCAACAAGGACTCAATTGTTTCAAGTCGCGGAGATGCCCATGTAGTGATGTTGCCGTAGAGATAAAGATTCGCCAAAAACAGCGCTTCACGCGAGTCATCGGTCATACAGATGCGGTATGCGCCGGTGGTGTT
>CAITEL010000165.1 GCA_903891375.1 uncultured Neisseriaceae bacterium | reverse complement strand
TATCTGTCTCTAAATCTGTTAAATTTTCTTCTCTTTTAACGAAATCACCAATTTTTTTATGCCATGATAATATGGTAGCTTCGCTAACTGATTCTGGCAATTGAGGAACTTTTATCTCAATTTTCATATTGTAAATTGTCCTATTAACTATATTTTAAGATAAGGTAACTATTTTTAGCGATAAGATAAAATAAAAAATATGTGTTACTTCTTTTATGCATATACAATTAGTTACCGTACTTAAAATGATATTGGTTACATACTATTAAAAATTAGCCGTGGGCTTTAACATAATCAACTGCTTGTTGTACGTTAGTAATTTTTTCTGCATCTTCATCAGGAATCTGACAGTTAAATTCCTCTTCAAGCGCCATAACTAATTCAACTGTATCTAATGAATCAGCACCAAGATCTTCTACAAATGACGCATCATTTTTAATAGTTGCTTCATCAACTCCTAATTTTTCTGCGATAACTTTCTTTACTCTTGCCTCAATGTTTTCCATGGCAACACCTTTCTTTAATTAAAAAATATAATATTAAACAAAAAAAAATTACTTGAAAACAACATGCCTGCGTACACAATTTAATCTCATAAATACGACGATGAAATTGGATACAGACACGTCGTTGTAATTTTCAAATAGCGTTAGTATAATACATTTTAAGCTCAAGCGTTCAATAAATTTATTCCAAATCATATCAATAATAGCAAAATATGATACATATCAGTTGGTTATAATAAATATTCACTAGACGGCTTTAAATAAGGTAAAATCTAGTCCTTAGTACTTCATTGTACACAGACAATAAAAATTTTATAAAGTTTGATAACACAAATACAAAAACTATGGATAATCTAAATCAATACAACGAAGAGATATGTTACCTTGACGAACTAATAATTGAAGGAGTCACACTTGATGGCTTTAAATTTAGACCAAGTGACTGGGTAGATAGACTCTGTGGAATGCTAGCGGCATTTGAAAACCAAAAAATGGCGTATTCACCATTCTTACGCCCTCTTATATATAATAATATGAATTGTGTAGCAGTTAAGAAATCTCTACAAGAAGCAAACCCTAATGTTTTTAAATTTATTATGCAATTTGCTACCGATAACAATCTAATTGTGGCTGACTGTGCTAAATTTAAGCAACATTTAGATGAGAACCTATAAAAAGCTTATAATTCTAAGGATATAAAAGTAGAATGTCTAAAATAAAACAAACAATTTTAGTGTTACATGGCCCTAATCTAGATATGCTGGGCATACGTGAACCAGATATATATGGTAGTACAACTCTAAACGAAATTAACTCTATCTTAATAAAAGCAGGAAACGTATCTAACGTTGTAGTAGAATGTTTTCAAAGCAATAGTGAATGTGATTTAATTAATAAATTACATAATGGAATTAATAAAAATTATGCGTTTATAATTATAAACCCAGCTGGATTTACACATACAAGCATTGCATTACGTGATGCAATACTTGCTACTGATACTGCGTTCATTGAAGTGCATTTAAGCAATATTTTTGCCCGTGAAGAATTTAGACACAAATCTTTTTTTTCAGATAAAGCTATTGCAGTAATTTCAGGACTAGGTCCAGGTGGATATGAATTTGCAT
>CAITEL010000164.1 GCA_903891375.1 uncultured Neisseriaceae bacterium | reverse complement strand
ATTTTGCTATTTTTTTGTTCAGTTTTCTTAAACGCTTTCTTTTACCTTTTTTAAGTAATTGGCTCAATATTTTTTCAAGTAAAGAGTGTAGTTTGTTCGGTTTTCTCTTCCGTGTCATTATTATAATTATTATTCAAATTAATTTTTTTAAATAGTTGGCTCGTTGTTAAATGCGGGTTTTTCCGTGCATTTCTCATCAGTTGATTCACCTTTTTCTGAAGCTTTAATTTGGCTTTTTTACTCGTCGGATAGCCTAATTCTTGTTCTGAGAAATGAGAACATGTCAATAGGTAGTTTGTCCAACTATCAAAGTGCGTATTATATGTTTCGTAGTAGTCAAATAAACTTTCTATTGCTAATACTCCGTGTTCTTTCAGTTCATCAACAACGTCAAACCAATCCCAAGGAATCCCCTTCTCGTCTGTGTCAGATGTGAGTCGCAATAATTGTCGTTGCTCGGCGGTTGTCGTAGTCATTAATATGGTTAAAGAAAATAAAATTTTATATTTATTTATAAAACTTATGAAAAGTAAAACTTATGAAAAGTAAAATATATGAAAAGCAAAAAATTTTAATTATCCGTCTTATTAAAGTTAAACTACATAAAGCCTTCCAAATTGAATCTTGACGTTTTGATACGCAAAAAGTCATCAAAATTGAATCTTGACGTTTTGATGCGAATAAAAACTCAAAATTGACTTTAAGAATTTTGTTTTTTTGTGAGTTTTTTCTTCATTTTTTGTAAGTCTAATTCTTGAATCATTTTCTGAATATTAAACCAGTCCATGAGATCATTCACTGGTAAGGGTTTCGGCATGCTTATTATATCTGGTTGTCTGCTAATTAGTTCTAGATTTGTCGGATTTTCTGGTTGTTGTGAGTCTTCATTTACTCTTCCTGTAGAATAAGGAATATTGTGAGATTTGTTATCAATTATTTCAATTTTCAGAATGGCTGAGAAAGGAACACTGTTTAAATCTACTATCCTATTGTGATTATCAATCAAAGTTATTCGGATTTGATCCAACACTTTTGAATTTAGAATAAATTTATTTAAATTAATTGGTTTGTGATGGATAAACGAATATGGTTGAGTTGGCAACTCTATAACTTCTAAAATTGAATCGCTTCCATCGGCGGCTAAAAGCCCGTCTCCAAGATCTGTTTTTAACTGCAAATAATATATGTCTGACATAACAACGCAATTCTGAGAGAATACTGGCGAAGATCCAACAAAAACATCTTCACAATTAAAACCTAAAAATTTATAATTGGATTTGCTTTTATTAGCTCCTGTTGCAAACAATAATGTAGAGGTAGCATTGCTAGTTAGAACTTTAATACTATAAATATTTTGGATGCTGCTATATGTCATTGCATAACTCACATAACCCGAGTTCAACGCTGTTAAAAGCATGTTTAAATACTGTTGAGAAGAGTAATTACCCTCTGGAAGGGTGAGAGTTCGCGGATGCGCTTGGGCGCTGTAGTGTTCTAAAAGATCTAAATAACGATTGTTTTCATTAACTGTATAAAAAGTATAAGGTATTGTGATAGACTGAACCGAATAAACAATAGATTCGTATGGTTCTGCTGTAATTGCATCAAATGTATATAAAAAATCTGTCCCTGCTTCATTATAGTAGTGATTAGCAAGATCAGAGTCTATTTTTAATAATCGTGTGTTCATCTAAAATACTATGATAAATTTATTTTCAATAAGTTAAAATTTTTGTAAAACAAATTCTTTAGGTTGTCAATCCAGATAAAGTCGTGATTACTCCCCTTAAAACAGTAGCGAATGATCTGTTGATAATCGGTTTTTGAAATATTAATGAACTCCCGAAAAATGCTCTCCAACTCAATTTTATTACTCGTGTTGAATAAAACTAGATCAGTGCAACATTTGCGAAATTGCAAGGGCAATTTATTATACACTTGAGTAATGATGATTAAACTAACTCCCCCTGCTGTATGTCGGCGATTAAATATCAACTTTTGCATAAATTCATCGTCTTTAATATCACTGATCACATCATCAAGAACAATTAAAATTTTATCATCAGTATCTGATACTGAATTAACAACCTCTTCTAAGGTATCAATCCCTTGAATTAGCTGACTTTCCGGCAATTTTATTTTTATTTTTATTGTGTGAAGACTATTACTAAAGATAAATACTTTATCAAATTTCTTGTAATAGGGTGATTTGCGTTTGTTTATGAGGTTCAACCAAAGATTCGTTTTCCCAGACATTGGAACGCCGCAAATTATCAGAAAAAAGTTGTAAAAATTTGGTATAGGCGGAACAACATCAAATATTTTCGCATCATTAGCCATTCTGAATGCTTCAACTTTATATTTGTTGTTTTTGATTTCTGTTATCTTAGCGATTTCCATATAAAATAGCTATTCAGATTATATTTTTACTGTAAAGCCAAATTTATCTATAAATATCTTTTGAAGTTCTTGAAAATTATTATATACAATTACTTTATTCAGTTTTTTCGTCTTTAGTTCGTCTTTCACATGTTGATATTCTTTATCATCCCAGTCTTGTCGGCTCTTAAGTTCGTTATAATAAGCCTCAGACGGTAGTGTGTATGTGATATTTCCTGTATCTGCATATTTTAGCAAATGATAGTCAGTTGAAATATATACAAATTTTTTTACCGCACTAGATCCATTAAAAATATCGTGTATATCTGATATTACATTTTTACTGTTCTTATAGACAAGTCTATTGTTAAGCATATTAGAGGTTGAATCGGCCTTTTTATCATCCTCGTCAAGCGTGTTCTCAATCTCATTGTCTAGATTAACAATCGCTGTATCTGCGCTGACTAAAGAGGCTATAATAGAAGGCTCTGAATAGGCGATTAACACACTTTTCACATAAGGTTTAGCTAGAATTGCGAATAGCTTTTCATGAAGATATTGGAGGATTGGAACAACCAAGCTTGTAAATACTGTAGTCAAAATTGCGGGTATGGACATATATAATATCGTTAGAAAATATTATATGAGAATAAAAAATTGGATATCTGAAGATTATATTATATTGTTCGTCAGATTACTGGTAAAAAATACTCACATTTCGGACAACAAATATTTTCCGAAATGTCTGAATTACATTTCGGACAACCAAAAATTTTCCTAAAAGACTCGCACGCGTTTCGGACAACTGAAATTTTCCTAAATACATAAAAAAATTGGACTATCTACGTTTTAATTGTAAAAAATACGTTGATAACGGGAAGAGGACAACTAAAATCAGTGTTTGAAGAACTTTTTTGTCAAAATGCCAAATGCAAAATGCAATTTGATTTATTTAATTGAATACCAGTTTTTTGAAATCAATATGCTTCTTACTGAGTTCATGACGGCGTTTATTTTTTATGTATGTTTTACCGCACTCACAAATTATAGTTTTTAATATTTCTGTTCTATGCGTATGATAATATTTTTTATGATGTTCTGATATTTCTTCTTTATTACGCTGATAATATATTTTATCTTTATCTGATTTGTTTTTTCCGTGAGTATCTTTATCATATGCTTTGAGTATATTAACGCATATTGCTTTGTTTAAATCTATGTAATACTGTTCTTTGGCGTGTAATTCATCTTTACTATTACAGGGGTAAGTTTCAATAAGAATTATTTTAGCATCGCCAAATTTTAATATCTCACTGCTTGAACAGTAATGTCCGTTAATTTTGTTTTGTTCTTTTTTCTTGAAATCCATTCTGTGTTGGTTCATTCTAGCACATAAATATTTTAACGTCGTTGAGCCGATATATATCTTATCAGTTTGATCTGATACGATTTTGTAAATTTTGCCTCGTTGATAAATATTTGCTTTTTCTTCCATTTATAACAATATAAATAATTTTGTCTTTAAATCAATTTAGTTTTTTATAATTTTTTTTAGTTTTTACCTAACACGATACCGAGAAGCTACCGTTCGGAGAAATGTTAAAGATACAGTCATAATAAAGATACACATAAGCATTTAAATTCGCCACCCCACCGCTAGTCACCATCACGTTAATCGGGTTATTAAGCACAGAATTAACACCCGATTCAATATTACTTTTTGTAAAGGCGTCTAGATCAATCCCATACACGGCACGCCCGCAACTCGCTAATGTAGCATCTCCTGAGGCGAAATTCTTACTACAGATCAGAGAGTTATGGCTAACATTACAATATTCTCCAATTGCTTTCATAGTCTCAAGAATATATTCTGAATTAGATTTCTCGTCACTCCCGTTTCCTTGCAAAGCCGAATTTGGATAAAACTCTGAACCGATTTTCAGTTGTAATCCGGTAACCCCACCATGATGTCTCGCCATAGATCTCGCTTGTGAGTTTGCTTGAGTCAATGAGAATGTTAAGAAGGCTGATTTAATTGACTTTAATCGTTCTGAAATTAATATAGATGGATTTTGGACGGCGTTGATTGAATTAAAATAGCTTCTCCAACTCTTGCCATGAAGGTATAGGCCACTGCGATCACACATTGCTTTCAATGCTGAGTTAATATCTCCCCCAAATTCAACTAATTGACAGTGCAATTCTACGTTCTGAATCTTAAAACCGCCATTCGCTGCATCAGATGCTGACACATATGGTTTATAACTACTCGCTAGTTCAATTTCCAACATCAAATCACCTGTCAAGAATAGCGGTAAATATTTACTAGCGCCTGCGCCAATAAGACCACTCAGAAGAGGTAGAACCGCTGTAAAATATCCATTGTTCGCCATGGAGAACTCACCACACCCAAGGGCTGTTTCAGAATTGCCCGCGCTTGCATCCTGAGCTATAATTGCCGGAATAGCTACATTAGCGGCTGCACCTGCACCCGCGCCGAGCGCGGTAAAGGCTGTTACTGCACCGGGCGCACCAAGTGTCAAACCTAATGATGTCGCAAGCTGAGCTACTGTTTGAGCATTAGATGCTGGTTGAGCTGCGTATGGCGCTGATAACAAACCCCCATACCCATAACCCTGTTCAGACTTGCAAAATCGTTGTTGATTTCCATATTGTAGATCCGAAAGCATATTCACTAATTGACCATAATTTCTAATATCTTCTAGATCCATCCCGCCTGATTTACTGGTTAATCGCATTCGTTGAATCACTGAGTGAGCGCTGCCATCAAATTGAACAGTCTGCCCTGAGGTATTGGTAAATAAAAATTTTAATGCTGTGCTAGAAGGATCCAAAAAAGAAGTGCTAGAGGAGATTAGTATTCGGATTATATTATTGACATTCGTATAATCACCTGCGTTCTGAGGTAAAAATTTCACTTTTTT
>CAITEL010000163.1 GCA_903891375.1 uncultured Neisseriaceae bacterium | reverse complement strand
ATAAGTTAGCCATTTCTATTACAGCAACGGCAGCCTCGTAGCCTTTGTTTCCAGATTTTGTTCCAGCACGTTCAATAGCTTGTTCAATGTTCTCAGTTGTAAGAACTCCAAATATAACAGGTAGTTCTTCTTGTAGTGAAATGGTTGCAATACCTTTTGCCATCTCATTACATACGTAGTCATAGTGGCTGGTTGATCCACGAATTACAGCGCCTAAAGCAATAACGCCATCATATTTTTTTAATTTGGCTAGTTTTTTTGCTACTAGCGGAATTTCAAATGCACCAGGCACCCAAGCAGTATCGATATCATCTTCATTAACTCCATGGCGTTTGAGGGCATCAATGGCGCCACCAACTAACTTTGAAGTAATAAATTCATTAAATCTACCAGCGACTATTGCAAATTTTAATCCTTTAGCGATTAATTGACCTTCAAATAACATTTATAAATTCCTTTTCAAATACTTTGAGTATAGATTATTTTATAATAAGTGACCAAATTTTTTAATTTTGGTTTCTAAGTAGTTAACGTTGTGCATGTGTGATTCAGACTTAACTGAAATTCTGTTTTTCACAGTAATTCCAAATTGCTCTAATTCACGTATTTTTTGTGGATTATTAGTGGCTAAGCGTATGGTGTTAATTTCTAGGTCTTTTAATATTTGCGCAGCAATAAAGTACTCGCGCCCATCGGCTTCAAAGCCTAATTCTATATTAGCATCAAATGTATCAAATCCTTGTTGTTGTAGTTTGTAAGCTTTTAATTTATTAATAAGACCAATTCCTCGCCCTTCTTGCGGTAGATAAATAACTAAGCCTTGATTTTCAGTTTCGAGAGTATTTAGTGACATTTCAAGTTGTTCGCCACAGTCACAGCGTAATGAATGAAATGCATCGCCAGTTAAACATTCTGAGTGGATTCTTACAAAAGGTTCAACAAACTCTTTAGGGTTACCTTTAACAATTACTGCAATTTCTTCTTTATCTAATATGTTTGAGTATCCATATATAGAAAAATTACCAAATTTTGTAGGTAAAGTTGCAGTAGCTTCGCATGTAACTAATTTATCATTACATTTACGATAATGAATCAGATCTTTTATGGTAATTATTTTTAAACCGAATTTTTTGGCGAGTCCTATCAAATTGTCACGTCGTGCCATGGTTCCATCCGCATTGATTATTTCACAAATAACACCAGCATGATTGCTACCGCACAGTTTAGCTAAATCAACTGTAGCTTCAGTATGACCTTTTCGTTCTAGTATGCCTTGAGTTTTTGCAATTAATGGAAATATATGTCCAGGTCGGCGAAAATCATTAATTGTTGATTCGGAGTTTATTAGCTCTTTAATTGTTGTATATCGATCAAGGGCGCTAATTCCTGTGGTATTGGTTTTGTGATCGACGCTAATAGTAAATGCAGTAGAAAAATTATCTGTATTTTGGTGAACCATATGATTTAGATTGAATTTGGTGGCAATTTCTTGTGATATTGGCATACATAATAGCCCACGTCCATGAGTGATCATGAAGTTTACTATTGTGGGAGTTACGTGTTCGGCTAAAGCGACAAAATCTCCCTCATTTTCTCGGTGTTCATCATCACAAACAATGATGATTTCCCCCATTTGCAATGCACTAATTGCCTCTGGGATAGTATTAAAAGTAGTTTGTTTCATGTTTAAATAAATCCATTTTGTTGTAAAAATTTTTGGTTAATATTTGAATGATCCTTTGTAAGATGTGTTTCGTTTTTTTGTAAGGAGTTATTTACAAATTTAGCTAACATATCGCACTCTATATTGACGATGTCGCCAATTTTTTTGTTGCCGATTATCGAGTGCTTTATTGTGTGTGGTATTGTGGATATCGTAACAGTGTTATCTGTTACGCCAAATATAGTTAAACTTGTACCATCAATTGCTATACTACCATGATAAATGCAGTATTTTAATAAAGTTGTATCATTAAATGTGATGGTATAATAAATAGCATTATCTTTTGGAGATATTTGGCTAATATAAGCAGTACCATCAATGTGGCCAGTGACAAAATGCCCGCCAATTCTACCGCCAACTAATAAAGCGCGTTCCAGATTAATTTTGGTTCCAATTTTGCAATTTTTTAACGATGTAGTATTAAATGTTTCTGGCATAACGTCAATGCAGAAACTGTGAGAGTCAAATGAAGTAACAGTCACACAGGTTCCATTAATAGCAATACTGTCACCAATATGTAAGTCTTGATTTATAATTTTAGATGCAATGTTAAGTCGCATGCTTTCATTGGTAGTCGAAATGTTTTTAACTATTCCTATTTCTTCAATAATTCCAGTAAACATATATTTAGTGACCTTTTTAGTTAGTTATCTTTTAGTTGAGAAACAATTTTAATATTATTTCCAAGTTTTTCTATGTGGGTAAATTCAAGTTTAATGGATTTTGATAATTGTGTAATCCCTGTTCCAGAGAAAATTCCCATAGCATTTTTTCCTCCGATTAATGTTGGTGCTATGTAAGTAACAATCTCATTGAATTGTTTGCTTTCAATAAAGCTAGTGAGAACAGCTTGCCCACCTTCAACTAGAACTGAGGTAATATTTAATTTTCCTAAATAATGTAATAAATCCTTAATATTAATAGAATCATTTGTGAGCGAAATAACTTCAATATTAAGTTTATTAAATGCTATCATTTTATTTTTATCAGGTTTAGTTCCAGTAATAATTATGGTTTTACTTAAACCATCAGTAATTACTTTTGCATTTAGTGGTGTGCGTAAACTTGTATCGAGTATAATTCTAATAGGGTTTCGTCCACCATTTTCTAGACGGGTGGTTAATGATGGGTTGTCATTAATAATCGTGTTTACCCCAACAAGTATAGCGTCATGTATATGTCGGTACGTATGTGCATCACGGCGTGATTCCGAATTTGTTATCCATTTGCTTTTTTTGCTTACGGTGGCTATCTTTGCATCCAGACTCATTCCCGCTTTTAAAGTAACAAATGGCGTCTTTGTTTTGATAAAATGAAAAAATATTTTGTTTAGTTTTATTGCTTCAGTTTCAAGAGTTCCTACAATGACGTCAACGCCAGCGTCATTTAATTGTTTTACCCCATTGCCTGCAATTAGTGGATTAGGGTCTAATGTTGCAATTACGACACGTTTGATTTTGTGTTTAATTATTGCATCAGTACATGGAGTGGTCTTCCCATGGTGACAACATGGTTCTAGTGTTATGTACAAAGTTGAATCTTTTAAGTTTTCTGTATCTGCTGATTCTATGGCATTAATTTCTGCGTGGTTTTGTCCAGCTTCAAGATGGGTGCCAATTGCGATAATTTTACCACTTTTTACAATTATTGCGCCTACCGATGGATTAGGGGATGTCTGGCCAATAGTTGATTTTGCAATATCTAGAGCTAATTGCATGTACTTTTGATCGGTCATTATAAACTTTAGTAAAATATAAAATTATTGTTAATGTAAAATTAGTATTTTAACATTATATGGTAGTGTTCCGCAACCAAAGTTTTTTGTCTGCATATTTCTGAATAAAATAAGCTTTGCATTCTGAGTCTCTTGGATGTATAATAATGTAATTAATTCTGATAATAAGAGTAGCGACATCGTTAGTTAATGCTGGTATAACTTTATAATAAAAGACTACATTTGTTTTTCTCCGTGATTTAAACTTTTATTACCTATTTAGGCGCATTTAAGGTAAAATAACAGGGTAAAAATAATGTAATACTTATTCATATTTCAGAGGTAGATTAATGAATCGTAAAGTAAGTAATTTTTTGATGAAAGCACAATTAAATAGTATAGATTTGGGTGTTACAAATAAAATATTTTTTGAAGAGTATATTGAAGATTCTGGTGGCTTTGATGGGAAATTTGATCAATACTCGATAATATTAATTGCGGATAACGGTAAATGAAGAAACTGCCAGTTGGTTATTCTACTTTAGAAAACATCATAAATGACAATTGTACGTATGTGGATAAAAGTATGTTTGTGAAGCAATTATCTGATGCTGGAAAATATTATTTTTTATCTCGCCCACGTAGGTTTGGTAAGAGTTTATTTTTAGATACATTAAAACAAGCATTTCTAGGTAATAAAGATGTATTTAAGGGGTTGTATCTAGAAAATAATTGGAATTGGGATGAAACATACCCTGTTATTCATATTAGCTTTGGCGCAGGTGAGTTGCGTGACGCTATGGCATTAACAGAGAAGATACATGAAATATTGCAGTTTAATGCCGAAACACACCAAGTTACATTATCGAATTTAAGTATATCAGGGGAATTTTTTGATTTAATTAGAAAATTAAATGCAAAACATCATCAAAAAGTTGTAATCTTGATTGATGAATATGATAAACCAATGTTGGATAATATAACGGATAAGGAAACGTGTATTCAAATTCGTCATGGATTACGAGATTTATATTCAGTAATTAAAGATTCTGATGCGTATATAAAGTTTGTGTTTATCACTGGAGTATCAAAATTTAGTAAAATAAATTTATTTAGCGGATTAAATAACTTGAATGATATAACCTTAAATACAAAATATGCGGATATTTGTGGATATACGCAATATGATTTAGAAACTGTTTTTTCAGAATATCTAAAAGATGGTGATATAGATTTAGCTAAATTAAAGCAGTGGTATAATGGCTATAATTTTGCTGGCAAAAACACACAAAAAGTATATAACCCTTTTGATATTTTGTTGTTTTTTGATAATGGTTATTTATACAAAATTTATTGGTTTGAAACGGGCTCACCTAAATTTTTAATAGATTTAGTTGAGCAAAATAAATACTATATTCCTAGATTAGAGTCGATAAATGTTACAGAAAAAGAATTGACAACATTTGATGTTGATAACATACCATTAGCGACTTTATTGTTTCAAACAGGGTATTTAACAATTAAAGAAATAATTAGTATAGGGATTCAAATATCTTACATATTATCGTATCCAAATTTAGAGGTGAAATTTAGTTTAAATGATAGTTTGCTCGAAATTGGAACTACAATAGATGAAAAAAGTAAACAAATATTTAATTTAGATTTGATTCTAAAATCTAATAACTTAGATGGGCTAGCTAATGTATTTAGCAGTCATTTTGCAAGTATTCCACATGATTGGTATCGTAATAACAATATTGCAAATTATGAAGGTTTTTACTCGAGTGTTGTATATAGTTATTTTTGTGCTTTAGGTTATGAGTTAATTGCAGAAGACACAACTAACCAAGGTAGAATCGACTTAACAATTAAGACTTATGATAAAATACTGATTCTGGAGTTTAAACTCAGTAAATATGGAGATGCAAAAGAGGCTATTGAACAAATTCGTGCTAACAAATATGCCGAAAAATATGTAAAAGAGAATAAACCAATTTATTTGGTTGGAATCAGTTTTAACGACGTGGATAAAAATATCTTCGATTACAGGTGGGAACCATTTTAATACTCAGTGCTGAAAACAAAATCCAGCACCATATGATGATTTTGGTATATAATTTCTACTTATAACTTAAAAAACTTAGAAAGTGACAAGTGTTAGATTCGTTTTTAATTAATGTGGATTGGGCCGAAATATCACAAGCGGTGGTAGATACATTGTATATGTTGGGTGTATCCGTATTATTTAGTTCCATTATAGGTATTCCAATTGGGGTGATTTTATATTTAACCAATAAAGGAATGATCTTACAAAATAAAATCATATATACGCTAGTGTCGTTTATTATTAATATATTGCGTTCAGTGCCGTTTATTATTCTATTAATAATTATGATGCCTTTAACTATTTCTTTGGTTGGTACTTCGCTAGGTGTTAAAGGTGTGATTCCACCGTTGATAGTTGGTGCGTTTCCATTTTTTACTCGTTTGGTTGAGAACTCACTAAAAGAATTAGACGTTGGTGTTATAAATATGGCAGAGTCTTGCGGGGCTACAACGTGGCAAATTGTTTGGTATATTTTGTTACCTGAGATATTACCGAGTATAATAGCTAGCATAACGGTGACAGCCATCGCACTGGTGTCGTACACTGCAATGGCGGGTACAGTAGGTGGTGGTGGTTTAGGTGATTTGGCAATTAGATATGGTTATCAACGGTTTCAAATAAATGTTATGGTTATTACAGTGGTGCTATTGATTGTCATGGTACAATTAATTCAATTCTTGGGTGATGTTTTTGTTAAAATGTTTAGAAAATAAATAAAAAGGTAAAATTGTGAAAATATTAAAAATTAGTTTATGTGTTTTGGGTTTGCTTTCGTTTAACGCATTTGCAGACAATCAAATAATTAAAATAGCAGCCTCACCAGTTCCTCATGCTGAAATTTTAAAGCAGATTAAACCAATATTAGAGAAAGAGGGTATTGATTTACAAATTACTGAATTTAATGATTACGTGCAACCTAACTTAGCTGTAGCACAAGGTAGTATGGATGCTAATTTTTTTCAACATTTACCATATTTAACAGTATTTAATAAACAACATGGCACTAATTTAGTTGAGTTAATTGGTGTTCACGTTGAACCAATGGGTATTTATGCTAGTGGTAATAAAAATTTAGTGGATTTTATTAAAACTAAATCATTGGCTAAGCTACCAAAAAACACACAACTAACGGTTGGACTACCTAATGATGCTACGAACGAAGGAAGAGCACTTTTATTACTACAAAAAAATGGTTTTATTAAATTAAAAACTGGTGTTGCATTTCCTACTGTATCTAGTGTTTCATCTAATCTATATGGGTTAAAATTTGTTGAAATTGATCCAGCAATGTTACCTAGAATGTTATTGAGTAAACAATTAGATTTTGCTGTGATTAACTCTAATTATGCGATACCTGCGAATTTAAATCCAATAAAAGATGCGGTATTTATAGAAGATGCAAAAAGTCCCTATGTAAATATTGTGGCAGTTAGACCTGAAGAGTTAAAAGAGCCAAAAATGAAAAAACTAGCGGATGCGCTACACTCTGTAGTAATAAAAAATTACATTAAACAGCAGTATAAAGGTGCTATTGTTCCAGCATTTTAAAAAATAAATATTTCTAAGGTTTAGTAAATTTTAAATAATGAATAAAAATAAATACAAGGTAATCTCATTGTTTTCTGGAGCTGGTGGTCTAGATTTGGGTTTTAAACAAAATGGATTTGAGATTATATGGGCTAATGATTTTAATAAAGATGCGGTAAATACTTACAAAAATAATATTGGTGATGAAATTATTTTGGGTGATATTTCTACTATAAGTAATGCAGATATCCCAAATAACCCCGATGTAATATTAGGTGGATTCCCTTGTCAAGGATTTTCTATTGCCAATATGATAAACAAGATAAATTATGAATCGTGAAAAGTTGAATAACAAATAATGATAAGTAGAATAAATGGGATTTTAATTTCAGGAAAACCTCCAGTTGTGGTTGTTGAGGCTTGTGGTATTGGTTACGAGATTGACTTACCTATGTCTGATTTTGCAGAATTGCCAGAAGTTGGTTCAAATGTAATACTACACACGCATTTAGTAATACGTGAAGACTTACATGCTTTGTATGGTTTTATTACCCAAAATAGTCGAGATTGTTTTCGTCAATTAATTAAAGTCTCAGGAATAGGTCCAAGAATTGCATTGGCATTACTGTCTACATTGGCCGTGCATGAGATTAGCCTTGCGATAGAGAGTTCAGATACGGCTACGCTGTGTCGTACCCCTGGAATTGGCAAGAAAATGGCAGAACGCATGTTACTAGAACTCAAAGGTAAATTCAGCACTAACCATAATAGTGAAACTTTATCAATTACATCTACAGCACGTACGAGCTATTCAATTAATACAGACATTATTAATGCGTTGAGTAGTTTAGGTTATAATGAGAAAGAAACGGCGCAGGTAATAAAGCAATTACCGAAAGATGTTACAGATTTAAGTTTAGGCATTAAAGAAGCGTTAAAATTATTAAATAAACACAAGTCCTCGTAGTTAAATGGATATAACGGCCCCCTCCTAAGGGGCAATTATAGGTTCGATTCCTATCGAGGGCACCATTTTTTAAAGTGCTATGTATAATATAATTCAAAAAAATCAATCGCTTTGTCATTTGAATACGCTACGGCTTAAATCACTGGCGGTTAATTACGTAGAATTCTCTGATATTAATCTATTGCCTAGTATTAGCAAGTACATTAAAGAGCATAAGTGTCAATTCTTTGTACTTGGTGGCGGGAGTAATATACTTTTACCAGAAGTTTATAATGGTTTGGTGATTCATTGCAAACTAGAAGGTGTCGCATGTATTTCACAGAATAACACTTCGATGTTGGTGCGTGCCATGGCTGGTGAGCAGTGGGACAAATTTGTTGAATATACTACATTACATGGTTTTTTTGGTTTGGAAAATCTAAGTCTTATTCCAGGAACAGTTGGTGCGGCACCAATTCAAAATATTGGCGCATATGGGGTTGAGGTATGTGATTTTATTGAATATGTTGAAGTTTATGATGTATTAGAAAAACAATTTAAAATAATTAAGAAAAAAGATTGTCATTTTCAATATAGAAACAGTATTTTTAAAAAAATGCCTAATTTAATTGTGGTTGCAGTGGTATTTCAGTTATTAAAAGAACCAATACTTAATTTAGAATATGTAGATGTTGCTAAATGTATGACAGGAGTCACAAACGTAACTCCTGTAGAGCTTCGTAATTGTGTGATTAAAATTCGCCAAGCTAAGTTACCAGACCCTGCAATTATAGCAAATGTTGGAAGTTTTTTTCATAATCCAATATTGACAAATGGTATAGTAAATAAACTAAAGAGTAATTATAATAACTTACCAGTGTTTAGAGTTGATGATAATTATTCTAAGATATCGGCAGGATGGTTGATTGATAATTTGGGTTTAAAAGGTTATCGAGAAAACAAAGTTGGAACGTATGAAAAGCAAGCATTAGTTTTAGTTAATTATTCTGATGCGACTCAGACAGATATTTTGGATTTTGCTAATATGATAAAAAACAAAGTTAAACAAAAATATGATGTTGAGTTAAATATTGAGCCAATAATAATCGAGAAAGGTTAAAATGCGCATATTACTTACAAATGATGATGGTTATCGTGCCCCAGGGATAACAGCTTTATTTTCAGCTTTAATAAATGCTGGGCATGAAGTTATAATAGTAGCTCCAGAGCGCAATTCAAGTGGTGCAGGGCAGTCAATTTCTGTTTATGCACCAATATCAATTACACATGTATCTGAGCATGTGTACTTTGTATCAAGTACACCAGCAGACAGTGTTCGCTTGGGTTTACAGGTTGTTTATGGTGCTGTAAAAGATTATCCAGAATTAGTAATATCAGGAATCAACTTAGGTGAAAATATTGGTGAAGATGTTTTTTATTCGGGTACTGTAGGTTCTGCTCGTGAGGGAATGATACACGGAATACCAAGTCTAGCCATATCAACTCCAGGGCCAGAGTTTAATAATTTAGATTCGGCAGCAAGGGTTGTTGTTGATTTAGTGGATAGATTATCTAAGAACATGGATTTACTGAAGACAAAATTTATTTGGAATGTAAATATTCCCAATAAACCATATTCGAGTATTGCGGGTTTTGAGGCGACAGAGTTAGGTAAACGGCCATTACATAAACCATTTGATAAACAAGTGACTCCACGAGGTCATGTAGTCTATTGGCAGGGTGAACCATCAGAACCATTGGAAGCAAATATGGGTACCGATATTGATGTATCGTTAAAACAGTTGAAAGTGTCAATTACGCCATTAGAGGCGCTACCCACTGATTATAATCAGATGCCGATAATTAATGCGTTAACAATTTAATTCATTAGGAGAATTTATGAGAAAACATATTATATGGTTGTTGTTTTTAGCGGGATTTACTGGTTGTGCTACAAGGAATACGCCAGCACCAATAATCAATGCAACAACTGCACCAACAGAAGAGCAGGCAAAACCAGAAACTGCGCCAACTAATAGTACGTCACTAGGTACTTTAAACGATGACACAGTACAAACTGAACCAGTAAAGCCTTTACCGCAACCAACTACACAAGCTAAGCCTGTGGCAGTTCTACAACCGTCATCACCAACATCTAACCAATGGATTATTCCAACGAGTGGAGCAGTTACGCATAAATTTACTCCAGCAAGTAAAGGTATAGACTATACTGGTAAAATTGGTCAAAGTATTAATGCGATCAATGATGGTAAGGTATTATATAGTGGCAATGGTTTAAAAGGTTATGGTAATTTAATTATAATAAAACATGATGCGTTATATTTGAGTGCATATGCGCATAATCAAGCTAATTTGGTTAAAGTTGGAGATATGGTGAAACGTGGGCAAAAAATTGCCACTATGGGTACAGATAATGGTAAGGCTGACTTACATTTAGAGATTAGACAAAATGGTAAACCAATTGATCCGTTAACTTTAATTAAGTAGAGGTAATTATGTTAGATTCGATTCAAGTAAAAATTATAGATTCAAAAATGGAAAGTATGTTACCAGCGTATGCAACTAGTGGTTCCGCAGGGCTTGATTTACGTGCATGTATAGATGAAACACTAATAGTGAAACCAGGGGATACAATACTCGTACCAACTGGAATTGCCATTCATATTGAAAATAATAAATATTGCGGAATGATTTTACCTCGTTCAGGTTTGGGGCATAAGCATGGCATAGTCCTTGGTAATTTAGTTGGTTTAATTGATTCTGATTATCAAGGGCAGTTGTTTATATCGGTGTGGAATCGTGGTGATACAATATTTGAATTAAATCCAATGGAAAGAATTGCCCAGCTAGTAATCGTACCAGTAGTGCAAGTAGGTTTTAATGTTGTGGCAGATTTTGAATCGAGTAACCGTGGTTTAGGCGGATTTGGTAGCACAGGCAAACATTAAAAAGCTTGATAAAAAATAGATGTTCGTTGATAAAATGGGGGTTTTTTTATTAAAAAATTGCCATTTTGATTGACAATCTAGATATTGTGGCAATTAAAATGGAATTAATAATGAATATGGAGCTTATGAAAAGTGGTTACCTATAGTATTGGTTGATGTCAAAGATCGAGCTGAGTACTGTAGACTATTGGAGTATGGGGATTTGAATAATGATTATACGAAATTCATAGACTTTATTGTTGATTGCACAAAGAAATCATTAGAAATTTATTTAGAAGCAGTAAAAGAAAGTATTTGAACCTAGAAAAAGCCGTTGATAATGTTATTAAATCAATTTAGGCAAAGAAAATAAAGTGTTTTCTGGGATTTTTTGTGATAGCATGGTCTACATAAGTACCAAGACACAAATTTTCGGACATTTGTCATCCCAGCGTAGGCTGGGATCCAGCCATTGCCCTTAT
>CAITEL010000162.1 GCA_903891375.1 uncultured Neisseriaceae bacterium | reverse complement strand
GTAATTCAATTTAATTGGAACCAAACTCCAATAAATTCAGCAAATAAATTTTATGTTTATAAAGGCACTGATACAATAAATACCCTAAAAAAAGATAGTCTCGTTATTAGTAGTATTAATTATACTGATTCCACCAATCAATTGTTTAATCAAGTTCTGTTTTATAGAATTACATCAAATGGCATTTCAAATCTTGAAAGTGGATACAGCAATGTGATAAGAACAATTGCATTTACACCACCTTCCTTAAAAACACCAGCAGATTCATTAATAAAAGCTGATACAACTCAAACATTTTCTTGGTCTGTTATACCCAATGCCACAAAGTATAAATTACAGTTTTCTTCTGATAGTACTTTTGTAAATACTGTATCTGAACAACAAGTTACGGATACAAGTTTTAATCAAACAGGACTCACTAACAATACTACATACTATTGGCGTTTACAAACTTGGGATAGTGTACATTATAGTAAATGGTCTTCTTTTAGAAGGTTTCAAACTTTAATTGCAGCTCCAAAATTTGTTAGCATACAAACTGGGAATAAAATAGATACTCTAAATTGGCAAACTCAGGCTATGCAAAATATTAAGTATATCAAAATATATCGAGATACCATTAATCAGCCTACCGTTTTAATTGATTCTGTAATTGGTTCAATGCATAAATATGTAGATACCTTCAATTTGAAACTTAATAAAAAGTATTATTATAGGATAATAGCAGTTGATAATAATGGTATTCAAAGTGTGTATAGTAATACGGATTCTGCGACTCCATACAATAGGCCACCTATACCAATTCACTTAAATAATAGATCTTTTGAAAATGCAGGTATTAATAATTTTGTACGGCTTGTTACAAGTGCAATGGGAAGTTATGATCCTGATGGAAATATAGTTAATTACAAATGGTATGTGAACGATTCTTTAGTTAATGTGGGGGATTCTATCTTGATTTATTATTTTCCGCAAGGTCAATCAACTGTTAAGCTAATAGCGCAAGATAATGACAGTTCAATTGATAGTTCATCTTCTATTATAACTATCAGTACTTTTGTAAAAAGATATTCTGGTGGAATTTTAGGTGGTATTACTGCCGTCAATAGCAATACATTATATGTGGCAGATTCAACTTATGATCCTATTAATGGAGCAAGTATTAAAAAAATTGATGCACTTGGTAATACTCTATTCCCTTTAATTGTAAGTTCTAAAATATTTACTACGCCATCTGTTTCTTCTGATTCCTCCATTTTCATAACAAACGGTAGTTCTCTAAATGGATTTAGTTCTTCAGGCGCTCCCCTATGGCCTACTATACCATTAGGAGGTTTAAGCTATGTAACTCCAACTATTGATTCAGTTTTGCATCGTATTTATTTGGGTGTATCTAATGCAAATTTCTTGGCAATTGATTATTTAACTGGTAAAGTAGTATGGAATTACAATTGCGATGCTGCAATTAATTCATCAGCAGTAATTACTTCTGATAGAAAGCTTATTTTTTCAAGCCAAAATGGAACTCTTTATGGATTTAATCTTTTAGTTGATACTACAAATAATGTAATCCCTCAATGGAAAGGAAATATTGCTGGTCCATTTTTAACTTCACCAGCAGTTGATTCAAGTAATAATCTATATTTTGGTGTTTCGTCTGGCACTTTTGTAAAAATTCATTTAGATTCAACGGGTATAAGTAAATTATGGTCTACTAATCTTGGTGCATCTATTCAAACGAGTCCCGTTATCGATGCAAAAGGGAATATTTATGTAGGGAATTCAAATGGACAATTTTTTAAGCTTGATCAATCAACTGGGAATACATTATGGAGTTATCAATCAAAATCTAGTATTGTTTCTACACCAGCAATTTCAGATTATGGTTATGTATATGTAGCAGATAATTCCGGTTTCGTTAGTTGTTTATCACAAGGTGGTAAATTACTATGGAAGTATCAAGATTCAAGT
>CAITEL010000161.1 GCA_903891375.1 uncultured Neisseriaceae bacterium | reverse complement strand
TTTTTTTAATTTTTTTTTCACGAAATTTTGTTTTAAGTTGGAGAGGTATTCGACAAATACTTTTCCCTCCAAGTGGTCATGTTCATGTTGAATACATATAGACATTAGTCCATTACAAGTTTCTTCGAATTGATTTCCTTTGGTATCCTGATATTTTAATTTTATGGTTTCTGAACGTGAAACTTTCTCATAAATTCCTGGTACCGATAAACAACCTTCTTCACTAACAACCTCACCTTTTTTTTCTATAATTTCTGGATTGATAAAAATTAATAATTTTTTAGGTTCATCTTCCCGACTTAAATCCATGATAAATATTCGTTGTTGCACATTTACTTGTGTGGCAGCAAGGCCAATTCCATTGTTAGAATACATGGTTTCAGACATGTCGGCGATAAATTCCTCAAGTTTTTCATCGAATATTTCAACCTTTTTTGCCTTTAAATGTAATTTAGGGTCTGGGTAATGTAAAATGTTTAATAGCATATAGTTTCGATAACTTTTAAAAAATAAATAAAATAAAAGGCAATATGAATACCACAATTAATATTATAATAATTGCCTCAAGTAGATATTTTACCTTATAGTGAGAATAAATGATAGACATTAAGAGCATAATTGCACAAAAAACTAGTTTAGAGTCATGGTTAAAGTTAGCATTAACAGAAAGAGTTGGGGTCTCGACAATGCTTAAATTAATTCGTTATTTTGGTTCAGTTGATAATATATTATTACAAAGTATAGATAATTTAGAAAAGGTAACTAATAAAACAGTAGCGAAATTAATTTTTGATAAATCGTCAACAAAATTAGTAGAGAAATCTCTATTGTGGATGAATGAGGGTAATAAACGTTTTATTATTAGCATACAAGATGATAGCTATCCAGCTGAATTAAAAGAAATTAGCGACCCACCATTAATTTTGTACTTAGAGGGTGATATAACATTATTAAAAAATAATAAATTCTCCATTGTAGGTACCCGTCATCCAACTAAGCAGGGTGCAGAAAATGCGATGAGTTTTGCTAAAGATTTGGGGAATAATGGCTTAACGATTGTAAGTGGGGTGGCATTAGGTATTGATAAATATGCTCATTATGGAGCGTTACAAACTCCTTGTTCTACGATAGGTGTTGTTGGTACTGGTCTGGATATTCGTTATCCAAAATCTAATGATGCTTTATACGATAAAATGATAGAATCGGGTTTATTGATTAGTGAATTTGCGCTGGGTGTATCGCCGTTACCTGGTAATTTTCCAAGAAGAAACAGAATAGTTGCAGGATTATCCTTAGGTTGTTTGGTGATTGAGTCAGCGATGGATGGAGGCTCAATGATTAGTGCAAATATGGCGGCTGAAATGGGACGTGAAGTTATGGCGATACCGGGGTCAATACATAATCCAGTTGCAAAAGGGTGCCATAAGCTGATAAAATTGGGGGCAAAACTAGTTGAAAATGCAAATGACGTTTTGGAAGAACTACGTCTTATGCCAAACAAACAGACATTATTGGGTGGTGAAAATGCGGATCCATTATTAACGGCATTTGGGTTTGAGCCAATTAATATTGATACAATATGTGCTAATTTAAATATAAGTTTTGCAGATATTTGTGCTAGACTTTTAGAGTTTGAATTGAATGGTTTAATTGTAAATTGTGGTAATGGTTATTACCAAAGAATTTTTAAAAATATTGGATGAAATAAAAACACATGATAAATGTTATACATTACATTTTTGAAACTGAGCAAGAGTTACGTTTGTATTACGAACCAGATAAACTATTTGCCGAATTATTGTCAAATAGATTTTCTATACTGGATGTGGTTGGGGCGATGCAATGGTTTGAGCCTATAATTGATTTAAACAGTGCAATTTTTAGTAATTACCAAAATAAAAACGTGCGCCATTTGGACTATAGAGAAATCAAATATTTACCGCAGGGGACTTTTAATGAGATACTTAAAAATGAACAAAGCGGATTAATTAATTCATATCAAAGAGATATTGTAATAGATAGATTAAGTATCGTCGGACAAATCTCAAATGGGTTTGATGTTGGTATTGATGACTTACGAGAATACTTAGTTAATCACTTTAATAGTCATGCGGGTATATGTTTTCAGAAGCACACGGATGGACTACCTATTAATGTTACGGTGAATACAACTGTTCACTAATTAGAATTTAAGGAAGAATGATGGTAAAAAAACTACTAATTGTAGAATCTCCAGCTAAGGCAAAAACAATAAACAAATATTTGGGTGATGAATATAAAGTAATCGCATCATTTGGTCACGTAAGGGAGTTGCCACGAAAATCTGGCTCCATTGACGTTGATCATGATTTTACGCCAAAATATCAAATTATTGCTAGAAACAAAAAACATGTTGACGAGATTATCTCTAGTAGTAAAGAATGCGACGAAATCTATCTGGCAACGGATCCTGACCGTGAAGGTGAAGCGATAGCATGGCATATACAAGAAATACTTGAAGATGTTAAAAACATAGCACATAAAAAGATACAACGTGTAGCATTTAATGAAATTACTAAAACTGCAATTTTGGATGCTGTTAATACCCCACGGGGGTTAGATTTGAATTTAGTATATGCTCAACAAGCTAGAGTAACACTAGATTATCTAATCGGGTTTAATATATCGCCTTTATTATGGCGAAAAATACGGACAGGATTGTCTGCAGGCAGGGTGCAGTCACCTGCATTGAGATTAATTTGTGAGCGTGAAGAAGAGATAAAAGCCTTTATCCCTGAAGACTACTTTACCGTATTACTACATACGCATAAAGAAGTTAAAAAATTAGTGGCAAAATTAATTGAATATGACAAAAAAAAGATTGAAACCAAGACCATTAATCAGAAAAAAAATGCGGAAGAAATTTGTAATAATTTGAGCAAAATAAAAACTGCTACTGTTGTTAACATTGCTAAGAAGCAAAAGAAGAAAAATACCTTACCACCATTTATCACATCCTCATTACAAATTGAGTCAGCACGTAGATTAGGCTTTGCTACAGATAAAACTATGAAAGTGGCGCAGACATTGTACGAAGGGGTTGATATAGGTAACGAAAGTGTCGGCCTAATTAGTTATATGCGTACGGATTCAGTTAATTTATCTGTTCAGGCTTTAGATGAAATACGTGATTATATAACGACTAATTATCCTAAAGAGTATTTGCCAGCACAACCAGTAAAATTTGTAAGCAAGGTAAAGAATGCACAAGAGGCACATGAAGCGATTCGGCCAACATCGATACAAAGAACACCAGAGAGTATCAAAAAATATTTATCGCCAGACCAATATAAACTATATGAATTAATCTGGTTAAGGGCACTTGCTAGTCAATTTATGCCAGCTATCTTAGATACAACAGCGATTGATATAAAAGTTGGCAATGGTATATTTAGGGTCAATGGTATTTTAGTTAATTTTGATGGGTTTATGCGAGTTTATCAAGAAGAAAAAGATGAAGTTGAGGGTAATGAAAACACAAATGTTGAGGGCGATGAAAATATACGTTTGCCAGAGCTGAAGGTGGATGAAGAGCTACCAGTAGACAAGATAAACTTTACGGAACATCAAACCGAACCTAAACCACGATATAGCGAGGCATCCTTAGTTAAATCACTAGAAGAATTAGGTATAGGTAGGCCATCTACGTATGCTAGTATAATTTCAACGCTAAAAAAACGTGAATATGTTATTATGGATAAAAAACGTTTTATTCCAACGGATATTGGTTCAATCGTGAGCACATTCTTAACTAATCATTTGACTAATTACGTGGATTATAAATTTACGGCAAATTTAGAGGATACTTTGGATGATATTTCTAATGGTACAAAAAATAAATTACCAATTTTAGAAAAATTTTGGTTAGAATTAAAAACTATAATCGAAGAAAAAAAGGGTATTGGAAGAACAGAGTTAATTGCTGAGAAGCTTGAAGAAAACTGCCCACAATGTGGTAAGCAACTTTTAATGCGTTTGGGTAAATACGGTAAATTTATCGGTTGTTCTGGTTATCCAGAGTGTAACTATATGCGTAAGGTGGATAAAACTGGAGCAGATGGTGAGGTGGTAGAACAAGAAGAGCCAGAAGTGATTGAGGGTAGAGTATGTCCAAAAGATGGAGGCGTATTATTGATTCGCAAGGGGCGTTATGGTAAATTCATTTCATGTAAAAACTATCCTAAATGTAAGTTTATAGAAAATTTAGATAAACCAGCAGATGATGGCCCGCAAGTTTTATGCCCAGAATGTAAGAAAGGGCATATAGTACAGAAGAAAAACCGTTATGGTAATTGGTTTTATGCATGCAATAACTACCCAGATTGTAAAACTTTATTTAACCATAAACCCTTGGATGAAAAATGTCCAAGTTGTGGTTATGCAGTTTTAATGCATAAAATTACAAAAAGATACGGTGAGCAAAAGGTTTGCCCTAAGTGTGAATTTTGTGAAAATTTATCCTCATAATCATTTTTATAACATTTTGTAATTCTTGGAGAATTTTTTTATATAAAAAAAATTATCCAATTTTACTTGACACAGAGGCTTAAGTTTGCTACAATTCGGAACTCTGTCAAATGGAGAGGTTACCCAAGCGGCCAACGGGTCCGGACTGTAAATCCGGCGGTTTTACCTTCGCAGGTTCGAATCCTGCCCCCTCCACCAGTTTCGCGCAATAGGCAAATTAATCGAAATTATGCTTGCAAAAATACTGGTTCTATATTAGAATG
>CAITEL010000160.1 GCA_903891375.1 uncultured Neisseriaceae bacterium | reverse complement strand
TAGCAGTTGGAATTGGCAAGAATATCCAATTATTCGTCTTGATTTTAATGTGGCTAAGGATGAAGATTTAAAACAACATATAATGCAGTGTTTAAAACTAATAGCGATTAATTATGATGTATTTAATGAAGAAAATTTTAAGTCTGATACTTATGGTATGTATTTTAGAAAATTAATTATAAATTTACATAAAAAATATAACCAACAAGTGGTAATTTTAATTGATGAGTATGACAAACCTATCTTAGATGTTATTGATAATATTGAGGAAGCTAAAGCTAAACGCGACATTCTTAAAGGATTTTATGGCACGATTAAAGGCGTTGATGAGCATATTCGCTTTATATTTCTAACTGGTGTAACACGCTTTAGTAAAGTTGGGGTATTTAGTGACTTAAATAACCTAAACGATATAACCTTGGATAATAAATTCGCCACAGTATGTGGTATTACTCAAGAAGAATTAGAACTTCATTGTAAAGATTATATTGAACTGTTAGCCAATAAAGAACAACTCACATATACCGAATGTTTATTGAAAATAAGACATTGGTATAATGGATTTTGTTTTAGTAAGAGCGGCAGTACTGTGTACAGCCCTTATTCCACTTTCTTACTTCTAGACAAACAAGAATTTGCTAATTACTGGTTTAGTAGTGGTAATCCGTCGTTTCTCATTAAACTGTTAATGAAAAATAAATATTACCTACCTAATTTACGCGCCACTAGTGTTGACCCTGTGTTTTTTGATTCGTTCGATATTGATAAAATTGATTTAACGGTTTTGTTATTACAAGCAGGCTATCTGACTATATCAAAAACGCCTACCACAGCTTTTTTACAAGACCAAAACAATCAAAGAGAGTTAAGCCTTGCACCTCCCAATTATGAAATATTCATGAGTTTAAATGCATATATACTACAATACATTTATGGTGATGCGCAATTCCCGTCAAAAATCAATCAACAATTTGTTAATTGTATTATATCAGATGATATTATTAACCTAAAAACCATGATAACTAGCCTATTTGCAAGTATTTCACATCATTGGTACACTAATAATAACATACAAGAATATGAGGGTTTTTATTGCTCTGTATTCTATGCATTTTTAGTTGGTTCAGGATATAGCGTAATTGCTGAGGATACAACTAGCCATGGACGAATTGACCTCACACTTATTCTTCAAAATTGCGTTTATATATTTGAGCTAAAAACCACAAATAAAGATAAGCCACCAATAGATACTAATCACAATTCAGCATTAGAACAAATTATAAGTAAAGGTTATGCCGATAAGTACCACGGTAAATATAACAAAATATACCTTATTGGTGCTGAATTCTCTGAATCAGAACGAAATGTAAGCGATTTTTCTTATAAAATTATCAATAATTAATAAACTTTATTTTTAAATCATGTCTTCAAAACACAATGACTGGTTCAAAAAACCTCTACCACCATACTTTGTTGGTTGGTGGTGAATGGTGTAGAAAAAGAGATTTATTGAGGGATATAGATTGATTTTTCGATGTGTTTAAATATTTTGATAATTATTAGATTAATTAATAAATAACAAACCCCTGCAATAAGCAAGTATGGTAATGTAGAGTATGTTTCTGCAATTAGCTCGTGTGTCACACCCATTAAATCCATGAGGGTTATAGTGCTTGCAAGTGAGGTGCTTTTTAAGATAATAATTACCTCGTTAGAATAAGCAGGTATCGTTATGCGAATAAACCTACCCGCAATTATTTTAAACGACATTTGTAGCCTTGACATACCTAAGGCCTTACACGCCTCAAACTCCCCTTTTGGTATTGAATTAATCATGCCCCTAAATAAAGCCACACAATACCCACTTGAATTTATGGCTAAAGCCACAACGGCACAACCAAATGGATGTTTTAGTATGCTCCACAAAAAACTATTACGAATAAAATCTAACTGCCCACTACCGTAATAAATAATAAAGATTTGCACTAATAATGGCGTGCCACGAATGATAAAAGTATAAACATATACCAATAACTGTATGGTTTTAGATTTGCTATAACTAACTAAAGTCAAAAATAATGCTATCGCTAATCCCAGAATTAGCCCCAACAACATTAGTGAAATAGTAATGCCAATACCATTGGCAAATTCTAGAATTTGATGTAATATAGCCTTAATATCCATATTTTTTCCTATTATCAGTAAACTTAAAAAATATTTCAAATATAGACGTCAATACCAGATAAATCCCCGCACACATTACATAATATGTAAACGGCTTATAGCTTTCATTTGCAGCTATTTGTGCTTTAAATGTCAATTCCTGTAACCCAATTAAGGCTACCAACGAGCTATCTTTTAGCGTAACTAAACATAAATTACTTAATCCTGGCAGCGCATAACGAAATACCTGAGGTAATAAAATCGCCACAAAAGTAGTTGACTTTGACAAGCCTAAAGCTTTAGCTGACTCTAGTTGTCCTTTGTGCACTATCAAAAACGCCCCACGAAATACTTGTGTTGCATATGCTCCATAAATTGTGCCTAAAGCAATAACCCCAGCCATAAAAGCGTTTATTTCGGTATATTTACCAAAAATTTTACTTAAAAAAATAGTACCACCAAAATATACCGCAAAAATAACCAGTAACTCTGGTACCCCTCTAAGCATAGAGGTTATCCACGTAACGATTTTATTGATTACTTTTATTTTGCTTAATTCACAAGTTGCACCAAATAAGCCTAAGATAAGACCAATTAAAATAGCAACAAGTGAAACAGCAATAGTTATTTTGGTACCATTGATTAACTGCCCAGCAAAACCGTTAAATAACATGATTTTATTTTTCCGACTTATTTAGGAAAATATTTAGCTTCGATTTTACTTAAAGTGCCATTTTTCTTTAACACCACTAAAGCATTATTTATCTCGTTTAATGCTACTTTATTACCTTGTTTAACCGCAATACCATACCCTGCACCAAAATATGTAGTATCCGATACAGGTTTACCTACAAAATGGTATTTGCCTGCACCATGTTCTGTCATCCATTGTTGCATAAGTGGTGTATCCCCTAATACTGCATCAATTCTGCCAGACGACATATCCACAAAAGCACTTTGTTCACTTGCATAAGTTTTAACCGTAACGTTACTGCCGTAAGTTTTCTTTAAATATTGTTGCAATGTAGTACCTTGTTGTACCCCAATTATCTTACCCTTTATACCTTCTGGCGTAATACTAAAATTAACTCCATTGTTCGCAACAAAACTGGCAGTACTCTTATAATAAGCATTAGAAAAATCAACCGACTTTGCACGTTCGGTAGTTATATTCATTGCTGCAATTATTGCATCAAACTTACCCATATTCAAATTTGGAATTAAACTATCAAACGGCTGATTCATAAATACACATTTAATCTTTAGATTAGAACAAATCGCATTAGCAACATCAATATCAAAACCAATTAATTGACCAGATGGCGATACCGCCTCAAATGGCGGATATGTCGCTTCTGTAGCAAATGTAAGCGTTTTTAACGACGTGGATGCAAAAGAATTTATTACAAACAATGTGCTTAAAGCACTTGACAACAAAATAGTTTTTAATTTAATATGCATTATATAAGTGTACTCCGATAAAAATTTTATTTATGAACTGTATGTAAAAAATTTTGCAATTTTTCTGTCTGCGGGTTTACCAAAATTTGTTCGGCAACCCCTTGCTCAACTATCTCGCCATGTTCTAAGAAAATTGCATACGACGCAACCTCTCTGGCAAAGCTAATTTCATGCGTTGCTATAATCATGGTCATCCCATCATTAGCCAATTTTTTGATTATTTTTAAAACTTCTTGAGTCATTACTGGATCCAAGGCTGAGGTTGGTTCATCAAACAAAATGATTTCTGGATGCATCATTAGTGTTCGTGCGATCGCTACTCTTTGTTGTTGTCCACCTGATAATTGTGCAGGATAGCTATTTATTTTGTGTAACATGTCTATTTTAGATAATAGCTGTTTAGCCTCGGCAATAGCCTCCAGTTTCTGGCGTTTTAACACACATATAGGTGCTTTAATTAGATTATCTAACACTGTTAAGTGTGGCCATAAATAAAACTGTTGGAACACCATCCCAACTTTTTTTCTAATATTTAACTCTAGATCTCCATCAATTTTATGTTGCATGCCAAATGTAATATGCACATCATCCAAATAAAGTTCACCACTGTCTGCCGTTTCTAATAAATTAATGCAACGTAATAACGTGCTTTTACCAGAGCCACTACTACCGACTAAAGCAACAACATCCCCTGCACCAATCTTTAAAGATACACTTTTGAGAATATCGAGTTGCCCAAATGATTTTTTTAATTGATTAATCTCTAATTTCATGTACTAACTATAACCCCTAAGAACCTGTTTAATATTACAATCTGGGATTATACCACATATAAAAAAACTCAATTATTATTTAATAAAAATTTCTATAATATGCTTAAATTTATTGATCAAGGTACGACTTCAATGATGTGATCATCAATATTACGTAATTTACTACTAAAGTTAATAGCTATTAGCGTGATTGGTTTTTTATGTATTAAAAAACGTTCTAAATAAGATTTATCTTTGATTTGGTTTAAGGCTATTTGTGCTGATTCATCTAACTTAAATTCAAAAATATAAATGTGTGTATTAGTTTGTATAATCGCATCAATTCTACCTATGTTTGTTTTGTATTCCATATTTATCTGATAACCCAATAATTGAAAAATCAGGTATATAATACTTTGATAATGCCTCTCATAGCTAATTTTTACATCATAATCAATATTTAAAAAAATTTGTTTCAAGTAATCAATCACTACCTCAACATCATTCTCCGTTAATGCATCTGCAATATTACTAAGTAAGTTCTGATTGGTATCTGGCGCTGTACTAAAAAGTTCAAATACATTTTTTTTAAATGATTTATTTATTTCAAGATTTGGGTAAGATAAAATATAACGATCTTTTTCCACAATATATCCCTTAATGGTTAAATACCCTGCTTGAAATAATATCGCAGTTAAATTTAAATTATCTATTTCAAAAGTTTCAAATTGTGACGCATATAATTGATAATTATCAAATTTAAATAATTCTAGATTTGTTTCTTTTTTTATTAATTTCATTAAAAATGATGGGCTACCACTAGTAAACCAATAATTAGAAAATTCTTGATTATATAACAGTAATATAGTGGAATATAGATTATACACTGATACTGCATTGCGATTAAAACAAAAACCATTGTACCAGTGTTTGATTTTCTGCATACAGTCTACTACGCTTAAGTTTTGTGTTTGTGCTAACTGCTCAATATCATCTCTGAAATACAGTTCTAACTCTGTTTGAGTCACCCCACAAATTGTAGCAAAGCGTGACGTCATCGATATATCAGTTAGGTTATTTAAATCACTAAATACACCAACTTTACTAAATCTAGTTACGCCAGTTAAAAAAACAAAACGTAAACATTCATCCACTCCCTTCATTACTGTATAAAAACCTTTTAAAATATCACGTTTTTTTAATGCCAGAGCCACATCATCTATAACATCCAAGATAGGTTTATCATATTCATCAATTAAAATCACTACTTGTTGGTTATACGTGGTATGTAGTTTTTCAATTATCGTTCTGAAATAATCAGCATATGAATAATTTTCGTATTCATCTTGAGTAAATATTTGATAGGTGTTCGCAATGTTTTTTAATCTGTTTTTGATATACTGCTTTAAATCTTCATCCTTAGGTACGTTAAAATCGAGGCGAATAATTGGATACACTTGCCAATCCCATGAACTTTTATATATCCACTGCTCTTTAAATAAT
>CAITEL010000159.1 GCA_903891375.1 uncultured Neisseriaceae bacterium | reverse complement strand
CATATGTTTTAAGTAAGTTTTTATCAAAAACATCAATGGCAAGCGGGCGAATAATCAAAGATAATACAATTAAACTAATCGTCACAACGATAGAAAGCAATAAAATACTGTATTTATCTACAGCTAAAATTGAACCAAATAAAATATGCATTAAATCTAAATTAGTACCACTTTTCGAGATTATGATAACACCTAATGCTAAAGCCATCAAATAAAACCCAGCAAATGAAGCGTCTTCTTTAATTTCAGTTTTACGACTTACTATACCAGCTAATAAAGTAACACTAATCCCAGCAATAAGACCGCCAAAAGCCATAGCTAAGACCGACATGCCACCAAACATAAACCCTATAGCAACACCAGGTAAAATAGCGTGAGAAATAGCATCACCCATTAAGCTCATTCTACGCAATAATAAAAATACGCCTAAAATTGGACACACAAACGAAATACCAATACAGGCGATTAATGCTCTAAGTAAAAATGGATTCTGACTAAATAAATCATATATAACCATTTACATTCTTTCAACAGTTTCAATACCTAATAAACCTAACCCTGTTTTGATAATCTGTGCGGTTAAATGCGCTAACAATATACGACTATTTTTAATTTCCATCGATTCTGCCCTTAATATAGAACAAGATTCATAAAACTGCATAAAATTTACTGATAAATTATACAGGTATTGACATAAATAATGCGGATAACACTCTTTAGCTGTCATATATAAACAATCAGAAAAATTAGCTAACTGAAGTGCTAGTTTATGTTCTGATTTTTCTGTTAATTTGATTTTAGTCTGTTTAAAAAATTCTTCATCAATACGAACTTCCATACTTAGCGAGCTCGAAATTTGATGTTTTTGATAAGCGACGCCGTGTACAGGTAGTACATCAGGAGCAAAATCAAAAACATCAAATGATGACCGTGCTAAGTATAGTTTTCTTAATAAACTTTGAATCCTTGTATAAGCATACATTAAATATGGTGCAGTATTACCATTAAAGGCCAACATTTTATCAAAACTAAAGATATAATCACTTTCTCTGTTTTTAGACAAGTCTGCATATTTAATTGCCCCAATTGCTAGAACATTGGCTAAATACTCACGATCGGATTCGTTCCAGTCTGGGTTTCTTTCTAATACAATCTTTTTAGCCCGAATCACAGCCTCATTAATTAATTCAATTAATTTAACTGTGCCACCTGTTCTGGTTTTAAATGGTTTACCATCTTCGTTCGTCATAGTACCAAAAGCTACATGTTCTAATGATGTATCTTTTGTGGTATACCCTGCTTTTTCTCCGACAATAAATAATTGTTTAAAATGAAAGCCTTGCCTTGCATCGACCACATACAAAACCCTATCCCCTTTTAACTGATTAACTCGATAATCAATTGCCGCTAAATCAGTGGTGGAATATAAATATCCGCCATCTTGTTTCTGTACTATATATGGCGTGGTTTCGCCTCCTGACAATTCTCCATCAGCAAAAAAAATACATTTTGCCCCATTACTCACATTAATTAAATGCTTGTTTTCTAATACGTTAATTACATTATCTAATGCGTCATTATACATACTTTCAGGAGCAATATCTTCGTGCGTCAATTTGATTTTTAATTTATTATAAATTTCTTGGCAGTGCTCTAATGACGCATTTTTAAAAGATACCCAATAATTATGAACTTTTTCGCCTTCAGTGCCTTCATTTTTCCAATTTTGCAAGATAACCACATAACGTCTTGCTGTATCAGCAAAAGTTGCATCTTCATCAAATCTAACTTTAGCTTTACGATAAAATTCTTCTAAATCACTAATATCATGTTCAAAAGTGCCATCATCAATTCGTTCAATCATATAGGCAATTAACATTCCAAACTGTGTACCCCAATCACCGACATGATTTTGACGAATAACTTTATGCCCCATATATTCGAACACTGAGGCTAAGCAATCACCAATAACTGTACTACGTAAATGACCTACATGCATTTCTTTAGCTAAGTTTGGGCTAGAATAGTCTATAACCACCGTTTTGGTTTTTCCCATTTGCAATTGTGCGCCAAATCTATTCTCATGATTTAAGTTTGAGATATACGTAGCTAGATAGTTATCATCTAGTATTATATTAATAAAACCAGGTCCTGCTATCTCTAACTTTGATATTTCAGGGCTTAATTCAACATTATCAATAACTTTTTGAGCTAGATCTCGAGGATTTAATTTTAATTTTTTAGCAATCCCCATAACTCCATTAATTTGAAAATCACCAAATTCTGGCTTTGATGCTTCAACTAGTAGGATTGGTGAGTCTTCTGGTATATCTAATTGATTAAACGCACGCCTAAATTTTATTTCAAGTATTTTTGATATTGTTTGCATTTTATTCCAATCTCTTTAAATCCATTGTTTTCTAATTAGGGAGGAGCCTTGCTAATAATGCATTATTATACCCTTGCATATTTGGTAATTTCACAAAAATGCCACTGCCTTGCGCAACTTCTACTTTTTGATCTTTTTTATCTAGCATTTCAGTTATGCGAATAGTTTGATTACCATTTGGGTGAATAATATCTATTTCATCACCTAACGAGAATTTATTCTTAACTTCAATTAAGCCCCAACCGTTTGCATCAATTTCAATAACATCTCCAACATACTGGCTTCTACGTGATTTTGAATGGCTATCAATATAGTTTTGATATTCATGTGAATGGTGTCTTTGGAAAAATCCGTCTGTATAGCCACGGTTTGCTAAACCATCAAGTTCAGCAAGAAGTTCTGTGTTAAAAACTTTACCACTGACAGCGTCATCAATTGCTTTACGATACGATTGGGCAACACGAGCGACATAATAAATCGATTTTGTACGCCCCTCTACCTTAAGAGAATCAATGCCAATCTTTGCTAACCGTTCTACGTGTTCTATCGCACGTAAATCTTTTGAGTTCATAATATACGTACCATGTTCATCTTCTAAAATAGGCATGAACTCATTTGGTCGTGATGTATCTTCAATAAGGTATGTTTTATTAGATGCAGGATGACGTGTAACTCCACCACATGCCGAGAATTCTTTATTTGCGTTTTCTAATTCTTGATTAAAATCAAAGCCATCTAATGTAAGTGGCTTAACATCACCTGTATCAGTTTCTTCTGTATCATGTACTTTATAGTCCCAACGACAAGCATTGGTACATGTCCCCTGATTAGGATCCCGTCGATTAAAATAACCTGAGAGTAAACATCTTCCAGAGTAAGCAATACATAATGCCCCATGAACAAAAACCTCAAGCTCCATATCTGGGCATTCTTGACGAATTTCTTCTATCTCATCTAGAGATAACTCACGTGATAAAATAATTCTGGATACGCCAAGACGTTTCCAAAATTTGACTGCTGCATAATTGGTGGTATTTGCTTGAACCGATAAATGCACCTCAGTGTCTGGCCATTTATCTTTAACCATCATAATTAAACCAGGGTCAGCCATAATTAATGCATCTGGTTGCATTTGAATTATTGGTTCCATATCGTTTAAGTATGTTTTAATTTTACTATTATGTGGAATAATATTGCTAGCAACATAAAGTTTTTTTCCCCGAGTTTTAGCTTCTAATATACCTTTTTGTAATTGTTCTAGTTTAAACTCATTGTTTCTTGCTCTAAGGCTATAGCGTGGCTGTCCAGCATAAACAGCGTCAGCGCCAAAGTCATAAGCGTAACGTTGATGAGCTAATGTACCTGCAGGTAGAAGTAATTCAGGTTTTTTCATAATTATGTATTCCATAAATTAATTAAATTATAAATAAAGAAACCCCGAAATTTTGCGGGGTTTGATTGTATCATCGTTCGACACCAATAACTACTGTTGCGTAGCTACCATAGCTTTTATTTTAGCAGATAGTCTACTTTTATGTCTTGATGCTTTATTTTTGTGAAAAATACCTTTTCTTGCGATTTTGTCAATTGTAGACTGAGCTTGTACAAACTCAGTTTGAGCAACTGCTTTATCACCACCTAAAACTGCTTTTAACACTTTTTTAACTGCTGTTCTAAATTCTGTTCTGTATGCAAAGTTATTTGCACGACGCGCTAATGATTGACGCGCTCTTTTTCTAGCTTGGACTGTATTTGCCATATTGAATTATTTCCTTAAAATATCAACTATTGTATAAAAAGCTTACGAGGGATAAGCAAAATTAAAGTTGAGACACAACTAGGCAGTATTTTACCACATTACACGACAAAAAGGAATACTTAATTTATGTTTTATGGTTATTTATACGCACTGTCATGATCTACGTGTAAATTAACCATAACTAAAATATTGTTATCACGATATCCTGTGGCTCTATATTTTTGCGAGAACCTAAAAGAATATAGTTTAGTTTCCCCTGTGGAGGTGATCTTTTCCCAGTGTAGCCCCTTTACTATATACAGTTGTTGCCATGTGTATTGCTGAATTTTTTTAAATGTACTTATTAAAGCTTGGTGTTCTTTTAGCTGTAGTCTTCCCCATTCAGTTAGAAAGTCAGGGTTATTTATGTCTATTTTTATTGCATTCATCTTCCATCTTTGTTACAATTTCATCAAAATTATCTTTTCTGGGATTAGCTTTTATCCACTCTAATGATTTATTGATACGATCTATGTTATCACCCTTGTATAACCATAATTCATTTTCTGGTATAACAGCAATTGCACGAACAATTAAAGATCCATCATCAAGTTCATTAATCTGTACTTTCTTACCAGCAAATCGTCTACCTATAACAATTTGCCCATTTTTGGCAACAGTTTTTATCTCTTGTCTCATAATCTACTTCTTTCTTATTATAAAATAAATCACTTAATAATATACAATTATACAATATTTGTACCATCATGTGCAATTTTATTTTATATATTTTTTT
>CAITEL010000158.1 GCA_903891375.1 uncultured Neisseriaceae bacterium | reverse complement strand
TGAACTACCGACTTTACGCTTATCAAGCGTATACTCTAACCAACTGAGTTATAAGCCCTATTCTCATTATATAAAAATTCTTAATTTAATAAGCCTATAAAAAAATAAGCAACTTTTAAATAAAATATTTAAAGGCTTGAATATTTTTATCTATTTAATTGTTTTTGATTATAAATTATCATAATAAAACAATATTAACGAACAGCTAAAAATTTTTCAATGTGTTCTTTTAAAGAACCTATTAAAGCACCATCTAATTCTCCTTTAGATTTAATATCAGCTAAAATTTTAGTATTATTATTTAAATATTTAATCCAGTTTTCTTGGAAACTAGCTATATTTTTAATATCCATTTTATCTAAATATCCTTTAACCCCAGCATATACGATAGCTACTTGATTTTCAATTGGTAAAGGTACAAATTGATTTTGTTTTAATAATTCAACTAATCTTGAACCTCTATTTAATTGCTGTTGTGTCGCAGCATCTAAATCTGACCCAAATTGAGCGAAAACAGCAACTTCACGATATTGTGCTAATTCTAATTTCATAGTACCAGCAACTTGTTTCATGGCTTTTAATTGTGCAGCTGAACCAACACGACTTACTGATAATCCAACATTAACTGCTGGACGAACACCTTGGTAAAATAATTCTGATTCTAAAAAAATTTGACCATCAGTAATAGAAATAACATTAGTTGGAATATAAGCTGAAACATCTCCAGCTTGAGTTTCAATAACGGGTAAAGCAGTTAAAGATCCAAAATTAGAAGTTTTACCCATTTTTGCAGCACGTTCTAATAAACGAGAATGTAAATAGAAAACATCACCAGGATAAGCTTCACGACCAGGGGGACGACGTAATAATAGAGACATTTGACGATAAGCTACAGCTTGTTTTGATAAATCATCATAAAAAATTACAGCATGTTTACCGTTATCTCTAAAAAATTCTCCAATACTACATCCAGAATATGGGGCTAAAAATTGTAATGGAGCTGAATCAGAAGCGGTTGCAGCAACAATAGTAGTATAAGTAAATGCACCGGTTTCTGCTAAATTACGTGCTAATTGTGAAACAGTTGAACGTTTTTGTCCAATTGCAACATAAACACAATATAAACGTTTACTTTCATCTTCCCAAAAATTTTTTTGGTTAATTATAGTATCGATCGCAATAGCAGTTTTACCTGTTTGACGATCCCCAATAATTAATTCACGTTGCCCACGACCTACTGGAATTAAAGCATCAATTGCTTTTAATCCAGTTTGCATTGGTTCGTGTACTGATTTTCTTGGAATAATACCAGGCGCTTTAATTTCAACCCTACGTCTAATATCGCTTTTAATATCACCTTTACCATCGATAGGTGTTCCTAAGGCATCAACAACACGTCCTAATAAATTCATACCTACAGAAATATCTACAATAGATTTACGACGTATTACTACATCTCCTTCTAAAATAGAGCGATCATCTCCAAAAATAACTATCCCAACATTATCTTTTTCTAAGTTTAAAGCCATACCCACTAAATGGCTTTTTTTAAATTCAACCATTTCTCCTGCTTGTACTGATCCTAAACCATAAACACGAGCAATACCATCTCCAACAGAAATAACACGACCTAAATCTTTAAGAGTAGTACGATTGCTGTTTTTGTTTTTTTTTGTTTTATAAATGACTAATAATTGTGATGTGATATTATTAGTTAAATCTTTTGATTCACTTTTTTTTTTCATTCTTTTATAATGGTTTGGTTAACCTAAAACAC
>CAITEL010000157.1 GCA_903891375.1 uncultured Neisseriaceae bacterium | reverse complement strand
TTAAACGCCTCTTCGGTATAACACCAATAATTACCATAACCAACCCCGTTATCGACGGCTGTGAATTTTTCTCTTTTGGTACAAGCACTCATGAAGAAGCAACTACACTCAATACATGTATTGCTAATCTTGATTTATTGGAAAAATTTATCGTACACTTTAAAGAGAAAGCCACAGATTTAATAGATAAAGCCCTTGAAAATAGAATTATTATCAAAGATAAAATTATTATGGAACAACATAATCAAACAAAACTTGTGAAACAAATAAATCATGACGAGTTCATCCTCGATATGCTAAATCTCGAAGTTACACCACGTGAACTTGACCATATAAAACTACTAGCCAAAGGCAATAGCGTCAAGATGATTGCCAATCAACTTAATTTATCACCACGAACTGTCGAAGATTATGTAAATAACCTTCGATATAAAACGAATTCAGCAAGTAAACAACAATTAAGTAATTATTTAAATAAATGGTTTTAAATACATTCTAATTTATGTGCTTTTGTGGTGTACACTTTATACGCAATTATACTTATTAAAATAAATAACATGAATCCTAAATTTAAGGGTAATGAAGAATTATTTGACTGCAATACCGCACCAAAGCCCGAACCTGTAAATGCCGAAATCGCCAATAAAATGCTCCCATTTAATGCTCCAGCAGAAGCTGCCATTTCTGGAAATAATTGAATATTCGCCGATACGTAATTGGGAAATATTAACCCACTGCATATTAATAGAATAAAAGTTGGAATTGTCAATATTAAAATATTAAAATAAACCGTACTCAGCAACAAAGTGATAATTATAGTTGCCCCCATCACGTATAATGCTAATTTAATTTTAATTTTGTAATCGATACGTAAAAAAACTCTATTAATTAAATTACCCATAAACCACGCAAGTCCCATTAAAAGTGCAATATGACCAAAATCTATCACCGAATAATGAAATACATTTTGAATAACAAATGGTGAAACCATATTAAACAACAAAAAAATAGAATACACACAACCACAAGTTACCGAACCAGCCCAATACTTTCTGTTAGTTAGAATTACTTTATAATTAGTAAGCATATACCTAATGTTAAATTCTTTTTTGTTTTTAATAGTATCGGGAACAAATAAAAAATACGGGATAAAAATTAATATTGCATAACTCATTAAAAAATAAAAAGAAGCATGCCAGCTAAAAAAATGCTGTAAGTATCCACCAATTGCAGGTGCTATAATTGGCCCAATTGCCCAAGCTAACATTAAATACCCATTGAATTTATGAAATTCCTCACCAACAAATAAATCGGCAATTGCGGCACGTACTCCAGTTAATACGCACCCCATTGCAACACCTTGTAAAAATCGACAGAGAATCAAAAAGTATATATTGTTTATTTGCGTGACAAGAAGACTTAAGAATATAAAGGCAATAAATCCAATTGTGGCAATTTTTTTTCTTCCTAATGCATCACTAATACTGCCAATAAAAATCTGTACTAGTGCAAAGCCAATTAAATATAAACTAATTGTTAGTTGCGTCATACTTGGCGATATATTAAAATAAGAAGTCACCGCTGGTAGTGAT
>CAITEL010000156.1 GCA_903891375.1 uncultured Neisseriaceae bacterium | reverse complement strand
GAACTTTATGTCGTTTCTTCCTATGGTCGTCATTTTTATTCTTTTCTGGTTCTTATTAATACGCCCACAGCAAAAAAAGGCTAAATTACATAATAAAATGGTAGCTGAATTGCAAAAAGGTGATGAAGTTATTACAACTGGTGGGATACTTGGTAAAATAGCAAAAATTGAAGAACAATTTATTATGCTCGAAGTTGCTAACAATGTGGTTATTACTGTACAACGAAATACAGTCTCTGGTAAAGTAGAAAAAGGTACGCTAAATAAGGCTTAACCACACTGACAAATAAACTTTATTGATAATGCTCAAAAACAAGCAAAGTTCTAATGAGGAGCCAAGTGATGTAGCTTACAACTCGTAAGTACGGAGCTTGGCAACAAACTTAAAACTTGAACATAATAAATATGTATAACAAGAAATAATTTATTCTAAAATTTTTTAATAGGTGGTCACATAATGACTAAATTTCCAGCATGGAAGTATCTTATAATTTTAATTGCTGTTATCATAGGCTTGATATATACAATCCCTAATTTTTATGGGGAGGTACCTGCAGTACAAATTTCAAGCAATAATAATGCATACCCTATTGATACAAATGCATTATCATTAATTGACAATACTTTAACTCAAAATGGCGTACTACCTATTGGAGAAATTTTTGATGGACATACTCTCAAAATAAAATTTTCTGATACTGATGCCCAACTTAAGGCAAAAGACATTATTCAAAACAAAATTGGCAACAACTATATAGTAGCGCTAAATTTAGTTTCAGCAAGTCCTCTTTGGTTTAGCAAAATACATGCCTTTCCTATGTTTTTAGGCCTTGATTTAAGAGGTGGGGTGCATTTTTTACTTTCCGTAGATATGCAAGCCGCCATAAAAAAAACCTTGAACCAATATGCTGGAGACATGCGTCGCGACCTACGTAAAAATGATATTCGCTTTGGTTCAGTAGATGTTTCAAATACATCTGTGTCTATTCAATTTCGTGACCCTAACACAATGCAACAAGCATACACGCAACTAAAAAAAGACTTACCTAACATTCAAGTTATGCAAGACATTCCCAATAATCTGCTTAAAGCTGAGGTATCTGGGTTAGAACAACAAAAAATTCAAGAAGCAGCAGTAAAACAAAACATATTAATTCTACATAATCGAGTAAATGAACTTGGCGTTGCTGAACCAATTATCCAACAGCAAGGTTTAGATCGAATAGTCGTTGAATTACCTGGAGTACAAGATACTGCTCGAGCTAAAGATATTATCGGACGGACTGCAACTCTAGAAGTTAGAATGGTTAACGATGACCCAAATGCAGTTAGTGCAGCCAATACAGGTAATATACCTCTTGGTTACGAAATGTTAGATGATATTGGCAGAGACAATCAACGTACAAAAATTCTCGTGAGTAAAGATGTGGAACTAACGGGTGACAACATTACTGATGCTCAACCAGGTTTTGATGATAACGGTAGCCCAGCTGTCAATATTCGTTTAGATAATACTGGAGCCTCTATATTTAAACAAGTAACCAGTACAAACATTGGGAAACGAATGGCCATGATTTTAGTAGATCAGGGTAAAAGCGAAGTTGTGACTGCTCCTGTGATTCGCACCGAAATTGGCGGAGGACGAGTACAAATATCTGGGGCCATGAATGTAGAGCAAGCTAATGACACCGCATTATTACTTAGAGCTGGCTCACTTGCAGCACCAATGACTACCATAGAAGAACGAACTGTTGGCCCATCTCTTGGCAAGGAGAACATATCCCAAGGGTTCCATTCTGTACTTTGGGGATTTTTAGCTATAGCTTTATTTATGATGTTCTATTATATGGTTTTTGGAGTTATTTCAATAATTTCGCTATCAACCAACTTACTGCTGTTAATTTCTGTATTATCTATGCTACAAGCAACCTTAACTTTACCAGGGATTGCAGCTATTGCTCTCGCACTCGGTATGGCTATTGACTCTAATGTGTTAATTAATGAACGAATTCGTGAAGAATTACGTAAAGGTCAGAAAATACACATTGCCATACAAGTTGGTTACGAACACGCTTGGGCAACTATACTAGATTCAAACATTACGACCTTAATTGCTGGACTAGCTTTATTAGCTTTTGGAACTGGGCCAATTAAAGGTTTTGCCGTAGTGCATTGCTTAGGTATTTTAACCTCAATGTTCAGTGCAGTATTAATCTCAAGAGGTATTGTTGGCTTTTTATATGCTAATCGTAGGGTAAAAAAACTCTATAATTAAGCATAAGAAAAGTTTTATTACTAAATAAAATTATTTATTTTTAGATTTGGATATACAATCATGGAATTTTTTAAATTCAAAAAAGATATTCCGTTTATGAGTTATGGAAAACTAACCACTACGATTTCCCTTGTAACATTCATACTCGCAATATTTTTTCTTACTACCCGTGGATTAAATTTATCTGTCGAGTTTACTGGCGGTACATTAATGGAAGTATCTTACTCACAACCTGTAAATATTCCAGAAGTTAGAACCACCCTAGATAAAATTGGTTACCCACGGGCAGTCGTTCAAAATTTTGGTTCAAATAGTATTATCATTCGATTACCAAATAAACAGGATGTTAATTCGGCTGATTTATCAAATCAGGTATTCAATGCTATTTCTCCTCTAGCCTCTACCCCCCAAATTAAAAGTGTTTCTTTTATTGGACCCGAAGTTGGGCATGATTTAGTTACCAATGGCTTGCTCGCAATACTTTTTGTATGTTTAGGCATTTTAGTTTACCTAGCTGCTCGCTTTCAATGGCGTTTTGCGGTTTCGGCTATTATTGCCAATATGCATGACGTGGTTATTATCCTTGGATTTTTTGCCTTTTTCCGCTGGGAATTTTCATTAACCGTATTAGCCGCTATTCTTGCTGTGCTTGGTTATTCTGTTAATGAATCAGTTGTTGTATTTGATCGAATTCGAGAAAACTTTAGAACTATGCGTAGTAATGACGTACCAGAAATTATCAATAATGCAATAACAACAACAATGAGTCGAACAATAATTACTCACGGATGCACCGAAATGATGGTGCTATCCATGTTATTTTTTGGTGGCCCTAGCTTACATGAATTCGCTATAGCTCTGACTATTGGTATTTTATTTGGTATTTATTCTTCGGTATTAGTAGCATCGCCTCTGGTGATGTGGCTTGGTGTATCAAAAACCAATTTAGTTAAAATTAAAAAAGCAAAAGAAGAAGTTGTCGTTTGATTTTATGCTACAAATTATTCTGGCGGTTATGATGCACGATTTCGAAACTATGCAGAAACAACTTG
>CAITEL010000155.1 GCA_903891375.1 uncultured Neisseriaceae bacterium | reverse complement strand
GAACTGGCCAAAATCAGCGGTATTATTTTGTGTGTCAGCTCCATCAGCAGGTTTTCTTCCTAAAGTATTGGGGCTTGTAAGGCCGCCAGCGGCACTTTCACCGTAGCTTACGGCAGCAGCTTTATTGTTATAGTACACTGCTCCGCTGGTTTTCCAGGAAAGCCTGTCAGCGGCTTGGCCGGCCTCGTTTTCTAAAACCACAAAGTCATTTAAGGCATTTAGTCCTTGAGTCCCCAGACAAGTGGCCCAGGTTTTTAAAGCGTCATCAGTTGATGATGAGTCAATAATTAAAACTTTGTTTAAATTGGCAGATTTAATTATTTTTAGATTCTTAATGTAAGTTTCACCACACAAAGATACAGCATTGTAAGTCGGAATAAATAACGCTATCTTCATTGGAATTTGACTCTTAACAACACCCAACATTCTGGAATGGTATTTTTCATTATTATACTCTAACTTAACTGGTGAATTATTTAACTCATTCATTTTGATTAGCTAACTAGTTATTACATCAGCTCCGAAGTAACTACGTAACACTTCTGGAACTGTAATTGAACCATCACTATTTTGATAATTTTCTAAAATAGCCACTAAAGTACGCCCTACTGCTAATCCTGAGCCATTTAATGTATGCACAAATTCATTTTTACCATTTGCATTTTTAAACCGTGCCTGCATTCTACGTGCCTGAAAATCTGACATGCATGAGCATGATGAGATTTCACGGTAAGTACCTTGTGATGGAATCCACACTTCAAGATCATACGTCTTAGCAGCACTAAAACCAGTATCACCACTGCATAATAACATAACCCGATACGGAAGTCTAAGTTTCCTCAAGATATTTTCTGCATGAGCAGTTATTTCTTCTAATGCGTCCAATGATTTATCTGGATGTACAATTTGTACCATCTCAACCTTATCAAACTGATGAACGCGTATCATCCCTCGAGTATCACGCCCATAACTACCTGCTTCACTTCTAAAACACGGGGTATGCGTTGTCATTTTAATCGGTAATTCATCTTCTTTCAAAATAGTATCCGCAAATAAATTTGTAAGTGGTACTTCTGCTGTCGGAATTAAATACAAACTTTCATCACCTTTAGATGTTTTAAATAAATCTTCTTCAAATTTAGGCAATTGCCCTGTTCCAAAAGCAGACTTAGCATTAACCAAAAATGGCACATACATTTCTGTGTAACCATGCTCATCAATATGAGTATTTAACATAAACTGCGTTAAAGCACGATGTAGTTTAGCTATTTTATCTTTTAACACATAAAATCTACTACCTGATAATTTACTAGCTAATTCAAAATCAATTTGTTTATTTAAGCCATAACCTAAATCTACGTGGTCTCTAATTTCAAAATCAAAATCCCTTGGCACGCCAACTCGTCTTACTTCTTTATTTTGTGTTTCATCACGTCCAAATGGTACCACCTCATTTAATAGATTTGGTATATTTGAAAGTAATTGCGTTAACTCTTGGTGTAATACATTTAGTTGATTCTCATTATTTTTTAGTTCATCACCTAAACTTGCCACTTCTGTCATAATTGACGAAGTGTTTTCGCCTTTCGATTTTAACATACCAATTTGCTTTGAAGTACTATTACGTTTTGCTTGCAATTCTTCTGTCTTAATTTGTAACTCTTTCCGCTGTGCTTCTAACTGGCTAAACTTAACCACATCCAAATTAAAACCTTTTAGCTGTAGTTGTTTAGCTACACCATCCAAATCATTGCGTAATAAATTTATATCTAACATTTTTTTATTTTCCTCATTTAAACGTAATAATATACTCGAAGTATTTGAATTCTGGACGCGAAAGTGTATGAAAAAGTGCGAGGCAGTGTAATAGTACATAAGACGCATTTCTTCATACACTGACAAAATACAGAATTCAAAGACAAAGAGTATATAATAACCATATGATAAGTATAAACGGCAAGGTAATTAATAACCGTTGCCATATTGACAAAAATATAATATTTTTTTTCATCAGTTTACACTAATAGTAACAAACATCTGCTGATTATTACGTAAAATCAATAGCGCTGCTGTAGTAGTATTACCAAGTAACTCTTTAACCATTTTAACATTATTAACACTTTGATTATTTACTGATAAAATAACATCACCCGTCATTAAGCCAGCCATTTCTGCCACTCCATTTGTTGCAGTGATTGCTACACCACTAGTAATTTTTAATTGTTTCTTATCGTCCGCATCTAAATTACTTATAGTGATACCAAATTTATCCAATTTAAGCACATCGGCATTATTCAAGTTTTTATCATTATCACTAGAACTATTACCATTTACTGCACTTTGCCCATCTTTTAGTTTAGCCATTAAAGTGATATTTTTATGATCACGATATATATCTAATTTAACCTCAGTATTTGGGGCTTTACTACCTATCATTAACGGCAATGACATTGAATCAGCTACATCTTTACCATCAACTTTTAAAATTATATCCCCAGTTTTTACTCCTACCTTGTCAGCTGCTGAACCTGGTATAACTTGTGCCACCAAGGCTCCTGTCACAGATTTTAAACCAAAGGATTTGGCTAGTCCATCAGTCACCGCCTGCACCTGCACCCCAAGTTGTCCATGAGCTGCTTTACCAAATTTCTTCAATTGCTCAGCAATATTCATCGCAATATCAATCGGAATCGAAAAACTAATACCCATATACCCGCCACTACGACTATAAATTTGTGAATTTATCCCAACCACTGCACCATTTAAATTGAATAACGGCCCACCAGAATTACCCGGGTTAATAGGTACATCCGTTTGAATAAACGGCACATATGAATCATCAGGTAAATTACGCCCTTTAGCCGAAACTATCCCCTGTGTAACGGTATTAGTAAAGCCAAATGGTGCGCCTATTGCTGCGACCCATTCACCAACTTCTAATTTATCTGGGTCACCTATTTTTGCTACAGGGAGATTATTAGCATTGACTTTTAATAATGCAATATCAGTCTTAGGGTCATTGCCAATTAATTTAGCCTCTAACTCTTGTTTATCTGTGGTTTTTACTGTAATTTTTTTAGCACCATCAACCACATGTGAATTAGTTAAAATATAACCGTCTTTGCTAATTATAAACCCAGAACCCATTGAACGCTTAATTTGGTTTTGTGGCTTTGGAGTCGGAATAGCCTGACCAAACTTGCCAAATAAATCAGCAAATGGATCAAGCTGAACTGCATTATTTTGGCTAGGGATTTCTGCAGTTACATTAACTACAGTGTTACCAACTTGTTTTACTAAACTAACAAAGTTAGGGAGTTGGATTTGATTTTTTACATCGTCTTTTGCCACATTAATTGCTAAGTTTTGTGCTGAAACCTGTGTTTGCTGGTCATTGCCATTATTACACCCCATCACCACTAAAGTAGATAAAACCATTAACCCTAATAATTTTTTCTTCATGATCTTCTTTCCTCTGAAATAACAAATATTATATATTTTCAATTAATTCTATCTTATATCCATCTGGATCCTCAATAAAAGCAATATTACGTCCTCCACCAAATTTCATCGGTGCTGGTTGCCGTATAACATTACCCCCATGAAATCTCACAGTCTCACACACAGCAAAAATATCACCAACACCAATTGCAAGATGACCAAAACCATCTCCAATATTATAACTACTGGTGTCCCAATTATATGTTAATTCTAATAGCGCTGAATCTTCTTCGTTACCATAACCAACAAAAACGAGCGTGAATTTTCCATCTGGGTAATCTTTTCGTTTAATAACATTCATCTTTAATGAATTCTTGTAGAATTCAATAGATTTTTCTAAATTAGTAACTCGAATCATAGTATGCATGATACGCATAAGATTTCTCCATTATTTTATTATAAAATATTTTTTGTGCTCAAGCTTTAAAGCAAGCAACTAAAGCCCCATCATCCATATAACGCAATTCTGGACGAGCAGACTTACAACCATCATCTGCTAACGGGCAACGTGTTGAAAACACACACCCCTGTGGAGGATGCAACGGCGAAGGTAACTCGCCCTCCAATGGTTTAACATGCTTATGTTTTTCCACTTTAGGATTAGCACTAGGTACTGCGGCTAATAATGCTTGCGTGTATGGATGATGGTGATTTTTGTAAATAACTTCTTTGGTCGCTAGTTCCATAATATTACCTAAATACATTACTAAAACTCGATCACAAATATGCTTAACTACACTTAAATCATGTGATATAAATATTACAGTTAAGCTAAGTTTTTTTTGTAAATCTTTTAATAAATTAATAATCTGTGCCTTAATTGAAACATCTAAAGCACTCACTGACTCATCACAAATAATTAATTTAGGATTTAAAACTAACGCACGTGCAATCCCGATTCTTTGACATTGCCCGCCCGAGAACTCTTGTGGGTAACGGTTAATTTGATTATCCGATAACCCAACTAGATGCATCATATCTAACACCTTAGCGAGAACCTCTTCGTCCTTCATTTTAGGATAATATACATTTAACGGCTCAGCGATAATTTCTGCTACAGTCATTCGAGGATTAAGTGATGCAACTGGATCCTGAAAAATAAATTGAATTTCTTGACGTAGTGCATGCCAACGTTTAGAATCAGCTTTGGCCAAATTATCTTTACCTAAAAAAACCACATTACCATCAGTTATATCGTTAAGTCCAACCAAACTACGTGCTAGCGTTGATTTTCCACAACCAGACTCTCCTACAATACCTAATGTTTCACCTTTATATACATCAAAAGATACATTATCTACTGCATACACGATTCTCTTTTTACCCAACAAACTTCTTTTTAATTCAAAATATACTTTCAAATCCTTAATTTCTAATAGTTTTTCCATCTCAATTTACCACCACGTTTGAAGTTATACCTTGATTAATACCATTGGTCAAATTTTGCATTAAATTACATTTCATAAATCTACCCGCACCAAAATCCTGTACAACAACATCCCCTCCCTTGCATTCTTGATGTACTTTATGGCAACGCCCCTGAAAAACACACCCATCGGGTAATGCCAACAAGTTTGGTGGCTCCCCTGGTATAGTGGCTAAACGCTCAACTTCGTGCTCTAAACTTGGAATTGAAGCTAAGAGTGCCTGAGTATATGGATGCTGTGGTTCATAAAATATGTTATCTAAGCTACCACTTTCCATTAATTGCCCTGCATACATAACATTGACTCTATCGCAAGCATTAGCTACAACACCCATATCATGGGTAATCAATATAATTGACATCTTAAACTCAGTTTGTAAATCTCGCAATATTTTTAAGATTTGAGCTTGAACCGTAACATCTAATGCTGTAGTTGGCTCATCAGCAATTAAGAGTTCTGGTCTACACAGTAATGCCATTGCTATCATCACCCGTTGGCGCATACCACCTGAAAATTCATGCGGATATAAACCAATACGTTCTTTTGCTTCTGGAATACCTACAAAATCTAACATTCTTATTGATTCGATTACCGCATCATGTTTTGACATCCCTTTATGCAACATTAAAACTTCTGTCATTTGTGATTTTATAGTTAAATACGGGTTAAGTGACGTCATTGGATCTTGAAAAATTATCGATAATTTATTACCACGCACCTTGTTTAAAGCTTTAGTATTTACACCTACTAGTTCTTGACCAAGAAATTTTATCGACCCAGTAACAGTTGCATTACTTGCAAGTAGCCCCATAATAGCTAAAACTGACTGACTTTTACCTGAACCAGATTCTCCTACAATACCCAGCACTTCACCATGTTCTACATTAAAAGATACATTATTAACTGCTTGTACTACTCCATCTATTGTTTTAAAACTAACGTTTAAATTTTTTACTTCTAAAATTGGCATAATTAATCAACCTTAAATCATCTGGGATCTAGTGCATCACGTAGCCCATTTACTACAAATGCAAAAGCTAATAGTGTTATTGTCATTAGCATTGCTGGAAACAACAATAGCCACCACGAATCCATATTTTGCGACCCATCGCTAATTAATAATCCCCACGAAGTCATTGGTTCCATTACCCCTAAGCCAAAAAAACTTAACACTGCTGATAGTACAATCATATTGGGTACTACCAAAGCGGCATAAACTACCACAACGCCCATGAGGTTTGGGATGATATGGCGGATAATGATCTTCCATTTACCTACACCTGCAATAACTGCGGCCTCTACAAATTCTTTTTGTTTTAAACTTAACGTTTGCCCACGCACCACACGTGACATATCTAACCATGATATAGCTGCAATAGCTACAAAAGATAACATTAAACTTTGACCAAAAAGAGTTAAAAGTAGTATACTAAAAAACAAGAATGGTACACCATATAAAACATCGACAAAGCGCATCATCAGTGAATCTATTTTGCCACCCATAAAACCAGCTATTGAACCATACAATACACCAATTAATAGCACCACAACTGTTGCGGCAAAGGCTATTTCAAAAGTTATACGCCCACCAATAAATGAACGTACGTATAAATCGCGCCCTAAACCATCAGTGCCAAATAGATGTTTCAGGTTAGGAGTTTGTAATGAACCTGTAAAATCTGGCTGACTATAACTATACTGACTTAACATCGGTACAATTACACAGAGTAACGCTAATAGAAGAATAATGATTAAACTAACCATAGCCAACTTATTATGTGAAAAACGTCGAAACGCATTTTGCCAAAATCCTTTTGCTTTAGGTACCCCTAAAGTCTCTTTGATTCTTTTACTAAAAACCATGAAATCTAACCCCTATTGTTTTATTTTTGGATCTAAGAAGAAATACAATATGTCAACAAAAAAGTTAAACGCTATTGTTAAAAAACTTCCAAAAATTGTTATCCCCAGCACTAAGTTATAATCACGATTGGTAGCACCATTTGTAGTTAGAATACCCAACCCTGGTAGTGCAAAAACTTGTTCGGTAACTATAGCACCAACTAAAACACCAGCAAACATTGGCCCTAAAAGTGACACCACTGGTATCAACGTTGGCCTAATTGCATGTTTAAAAATAATTGCTCGTGTTGGCAAACCTTTAGCTCGTGCTGTTCGGATAAAATTAGAATTTAAAACATCAATTATACTACCACGAGTGACAAAAGCAACTGTTGGCATATAGGCTAGCGTTAAAATCGTAACAGGTAAAAATAGATGTTTAAAGTCACCATCGCCCCAACCACTAGCAGGTAATAAATGCAAAATCACTGCAAATAAAAATACAGCTAAAGGACCCGTCACAATCGTTGGCACTGCACTAAAAAACATATTCAACATAACTACAAGTCTATCAAACCATGTATTACGATACAACCCAGCGTAACAACCAAATAAAATTCCCAAAGGCACAGTAAATATCATAGCGTATATAGCTAAGCGCATAGTTACCCAAAATCCACCCATATAATCAGGGAAAATCAAACCGTTGATTGATTGCCCAATGAATTTATACGATGGTCCAAAATTACCATGTAGTAAATCAACAATGTATAAGTAAAATTGCTGCCAAACTGGTAAATCTAACCGATATTGATGTAATAGTTGTTTCATCACTTCTGGAGATAATGCTTTTTCACCCTGAAATGGATTACCTGGGGTAGCATGAACTAAAGAAAACACCAATAACACAATACAAAACATTGTGGGTATAGCTACTAATAAGCGTCTAATTAAAAATTTCATCATTTGTCTATACTCATCCATTTCGATTGTACATGCTCTAAGTAATTTTGATCTGGATTATATCCTTTAACGTAGGGTTTAACCATTTGTTGATATGCATATTGAAATAATGGTAACACCGCATAATCATTCAATGGAATAGCAAGTGCTTGTTGATATAAAGTTAATTGTGCTTTAGCATCAACCGTATTAGTTGCCTGATTAATTAATCTATCGTATTCTGGATTACAATAGTGTGAGTTATTTTGATCGTTTTTACATAAATATAATGGCGTATATGACGTTACACCATTATAATCTGCTGACCAAGCATCCCGAGCTATATCATAATCACCTTTATGACGTAACTGCAAAAAAGTTTTCCACTCTTGATTTTGTAAACTCACCTTAACACCATTACCAAATACTTGTTGCCACATTGAAAGCACAGCTAATGCCACTCGTTTGTG
>CAITEL010000154.1 GCA_903891375.1 uncultured Neisseriaceae bacterium | reverse complement strand
ATGTCTCTACCCAAAAATTTTCCACAATGTTGAAGAATTTTTAGATACTGAATGTCTTGTTCCCGATTTTATGAACTTATTTTATTTAGAACACAAAGAAGGTTATCAACTACAAACACGGTTATCAATTATACATATTTTTAGTATAATTACATCAATGACGTTTACTGCTAGAATAATATCATTTAATCTACAAGTCTTTGGATTTGCATTTCATTTTACTGATGGGGCACTATTAATCCCAGTAGTATTTTTCATACAAAACATTGTAACTGAATCGTATGGTTATATTAATTCACAAAAGATGCTACGAACTTCATTAATAATCTTTTTAATATTTGTATTGATAAATATGTTTATCAGTTACATTTTAACCCAAAATGCTTATACAACCGTAATAAATACTTTACCCAGGCATACAATATCATTTATAATTGCATTATACATTGGTGGCACAATCAACAACTTTATCCTATATAAATTAAAGCGATTCTTCAACCAAAATTTTCTAGCCATGCGGTTTATTGCCTCCACTATAGTTGGGGAATTTATATTTCAAACAATTGCTATCACTCTTTCTTGGTATGGCGTGTACAATTTTCATAATCTTATTCCATTATTTATAATACCCTATACCTACAAAATATTATTTGAAATATTAATGACTCCATTTAACATACTTATATGCAGAAATGTAAAAAAGTTAATTCTTTCTTAACACCTTTCTTTAATACTGGAAATTTTATGCAAATATTTTATAACCATGAACAAAAAACATTTTACGGATTTATTGATGAAATATTGCATAAATTTAATCATTTAAATTACTGGGAAATTTATAATGATTCTAATATTCTTAATAATACTACTGAAGTTTCTATGTGTGAAGCAATAACACTTCTACAAAAAAATAAACAAAGAATTAGTGTACCCGTTGGAGTAATTGGAACAAACAAACCAACCGACAACCAATATATTTTAGCTAAAAACATTGGTGAATTATTAGCTAAACTTGGATTTACAGTAATTTGCGGAGGGCGATTGGGGGTTATGAAGACTGTTTGCGAGGGGGTTGCATTAAAGGGTGGGATCAGCATAGGCATATTGCCAAACCTTGATGCAAATGAGGCAAATGAGTACGTAAGTATACCTATCACCACTGGAATTGGGTTAGCTCGTAATACAATCATTGCTGCAGCTTCAATATGCCTTATTGCTATTGGTGGCTCATGTGGTACATTATCAGAGATGGCATTTGGGTTACAATATAATAAATTAGTATTAGCTTTTACTTCAGAGTTTCAGCTAAAAAATATTATACACCTAAAAGAGCCTAATGATATTATTCCTTATCTATTTTCAATAATTTTCCGAATAAAACCTATAATCTCTTAAACTATAATGAGGAAGTTTATATATGATTTTATCTCAACATTTTAAGCAAACCATTGCAGAGTTTAATTTAAAAATAGAGTGTGAATTAACAATTAAAACGCAACTTTTTAGGTGAAAAGTCCATTTTATTAATAAGTACCTAGACAAATGTTATCTGGTATTTTATTTAAGGATATTTATGTCCTTTAAATTTAATAAGGGCAATGGCTGGATCCCAGCCTACGCTGGGATGACAAATGTCTGAAAATTTAT
>CAITEL010000153.1 GCA_903891375.1 uncultured Neisseriaceae bacterium | reverse complement strand
GTAAGTACGTAATATTACACGGTTTAGGTATAAAGTTTATATACCACATTTGTACCAAGTTTTGGTAAATGTAACATTAGCTAATTAAAATTAATATTTTTTTGTTCATATGAGTTTATACTCTTTATAATAGACGTTTTAGTTATACTGCAATTTGTGCTAAAATATGACGATAGAACTGATGTGAGTAAGTCCCTGTCAAAAATCATTACTGAGTTGTCATTATTAGTGTAAAATACTGTGTAAGTATCAATAATTCTAAAAAATATAAGTACTGATTAATTAAAATTTAGGAAGTTCAATAAATGCAAAAAACATTAAAGCCATTGCCAGTTAGTATATCGGATATTACGACAATATTATCTAATGGGTTTCAATATGTGGATAAAACTGAGTTTGTATACAATATGGTACAATACCCAAGTAAATTTTTTCTCTCACGTCCACGGCGTTTTGGTAAAAGTACATTATTGTCTACATTTAATGAAGTCTTTAAAGGAAAGAAAGAATTATTTAAAGAGCAGTGGATATATAAAAGTTCATGGGATTGGCAGGTGTATCCCATTATTCGTCTTGATTTTAATCTCTTTGGGAATAATTCCTCGCAGCTTGCTGCGACACTGCGGAAAATCGAGTTTACCCATTTGTTATTTTAGAGCGTGATTTACGTAGTGATTTAATTGCTAAGGCACGGAGTTTAGCTGGAGTATTTAATAATAATAATCCTTGGCTAAACTTGAATGACATGGAGTTATTGCAAAGTATACAATTATATCAACATGATGTAATTTCTAATCAATCAGGGTTGACTTTGGCGGCGATTTTATTATTTGGCAAAGATAGTATTATTTTATCTGTATTACCACATCATAAGACTGACACCATTTTACGTCGAATTAATTTAGATCGTTATGATGATAGGGATATTGTTACAACCAATCTTATAGAAAGTTATGAACGCTTAATGACATTTATTAATAAATATTTACTTGATCCATTTTATCAAGATGATAAAGCAAATAGGATTAGTCTGCGAGATAAGATATTTCGTGAGGTAGTTGCGAATATTTTAATTCATCGAGAGTATTTAAATCCATACCCAGCTAAAATCATTATTGAACGTGGTCGGGTAATTGCAGAAAACAGTAATAAATCACACTTTCATGGCATAATTAATCCAAATAATTTTTCTCCATTTCCTAAAAATCCAATTATTTCAGCATTTTTTCGAGAAATTGGCAGAGCCGAAGAGTTAGGTTCTGGGGTGCGTAATGTATTCCGTTATACTAATTGCTAGGAGGTGGGTTTATGGGTAAAGCTCTGTAAGTGGATTAATTTTAAGTATTAATTATATATATATGAGAGTGAAATTTATGAAATATAGAACAAAGTTGTATCTGTCATTGGTGAGCATAGCCTTAATAAGTGTTTTAATTGGTTTAAGCATTAGTTATTTTAAAGTTAAAGAAATTTTATTTACAGAGTTACAAAGTGAAGTTATTTCAATTGCAAGCTCTACAGCATCTGCTGTTGATTCAGTTAAGTTAGCTGAAGTTATATCAGAGTCTACCGAAAATTCATTGGCATACACTGATTTACAAAATAAATTGAGATTAATTCGTAATGTGAATCGTCGTCCCGATACCTATGTCAAATATGTTTATATTCTAGCACCTGCTTATAAAAATTCCGAGAGTTTTAATTTTATTGTTGATGCGGAAGAACCTACTTCGAGTGATTTTTCGCATATTAAAGAAAATGCTACTGAAGCCGATTATGTGGATTTAAATCTACATTTGCATGAATATTTTTCTCCAAACAATTTTATAGTAGATAAATGGGGTACATGGTTAGTTGGATATGCACCAATTTATGATGCAGTTGGTAACTATGTGGCGACACTAGGGGTCAATATTTCAGCACAAGATATTAATGGAAAATTACAACAACTTTTAATATTGGGTATTATTTCTTTCGTCGTTTCAGTGATATTAGCCTTATTAATTGGGTTTATGTTATCAAAGCGAGCAACTATTTCGCTTAGGATCTTACAAGGTGGGGTAAAAAATATTGCGAATGGAGATTTTACACAAGAAATTACTATTGCTACCCATGATGAATTTAATGAACTTGCACAAGAAATTAACGCTATGGCAAAAGGTCTCGAAGAGCGAGAACGTTTGAAACTTAACTTTTCACGTTACGTGTCGCAAAGTGTCATGGAATTAATCCTTAAATCGGATGGCGGGTTTAAATTAGAGGGTGAACGACGTAAAGTAACTATGTTATTTTCTGATATTCGCCAATTTACTAAGTTATCAGAAAGTTTAAATCCAGAGCAAGTAGTGTCACTGCTTAATGAATATTTTGAAGTCATGGTGGATGTGGTATTTAAATATAAAGGAATGTTGGATAAATTTCTAGGTGATGGCATGATGGCAGAATTTGGAGCACCACTTGAGGATGGAGAGCAAGAGCTACATGCGGTTCAAGCAGCAATTGAAATGCAAATAGAATTAGAAAAATTGTGTGATCGTTGGGAACAAGAGGGCAACCCTAGAATTAAAATAGGTATAGGCATACATTGTGGTGAATCTGTGATTGGTAATATAGGTTCAGAAAAACATATTGAATATACTGCGATTGGTGATACTGTTAACGTTGCATCTCGCTTGCAAGAGTTAACTAAAGAATTGCACAGTTCTATTGTGGTGAGTGAGGCGGTTGTCAATGCCGTTGGTGATAAAATTGCATTTAAGAAAGTAGGGCCAATGGCATTACGTGGTCGAGTGGATCCTATTATTGTTTATACCCTAATTTAAGAAAGTAGAATAACTATGAAAACTACAGAAACAAAAAAGAACACATCCAAAAAACCAATAGGTAGTCAACCAAAGAAAAAAATTAATTTGGCATTGCAGGGCGGTGGTTCGCATGGTGCTTTTACTTGGGGAGTGATTGATCGATTGTTAGCTGATGGACGAATTGAAATCGAAGGTATTTCTGGTACCAGTGCGGGTGCTATGAATGCTTCGGTGTTGGCATATGGGTTACATATGGGGGGTGAGGAAGTTGCCAGACAATCTCTTTATAAATTCTGGCAAGATGTAGCAGTATCAGGTAAGGATAGTTTACTGCAACCAAGTATTTTAGATAAATTATTTAGTATGGGTAATATGGATCTTTCGCCATCATATCATATGTTTGACAAGTTAACAAAGTTGATGTCACCATATGAATTAAATCCTTCAAATATAAATCCACTTCGAGATGTTTTGGCAAATGTTGTAGATTTTTCTGTATTTCAAAAAAAGAGCGACAATTATAAGTTGTTTATTACGGCAACCAATGTATGCAGTGGGAGAATGCGAGTTTTTGCTAATCAAGAAATAACTCTCGAGGCAGTTTTAGCTTCAGCATGTTTGCCTTTACTATTTCAGGCTGTTGAGATTAATGGTGAGTATTACTGGGACGGTGGTTATATGGGTAATCCACCGTTATATCCTTTGATAAATGAAACCGCCTCACCAGATATTTTAATAATTCAAATTAATCCAGTAAATATTTTACACCACCCAACTACAGTGAGGGAGATTTTAGATAGAACAAGCACCTTAGCTTTTAATTCTAGTTTAATGAGGGAGTTACGTGCCGTTGATTTTGTAACTAAATTAATTGATAATGGTGAATTAAGTACAGATAAGCATAAGCGAGTATTTATTCATACTATAAATGCGGAAGCTTTGGTACAAGAATTGGATACTTCGAGTAAATTAAATTCTGATTGGGAGTTTCTTATGTATTTATTTGAGTGCGGACACCAAATGGCAGATAAATTTTTAGCGGAACACTTTGATAAAATTGGGCACCAATCATCAACAGATATTGCTAGCGAATTTATGTAGGAGATCTGGTTTTTATGTTAAAATCATAGTTCTTTAATTTTTAGAATACACAATAGAATATTATGGCAATTATTACAATAGATAAGGCAAACCTTGCCTTTGGGCATCATTTACTTCTGGATAAAATTAGTTTCGGTATTGAAAAAGGCGATAAAATTGGTTTAATTGGACGTAATGGGTCAGGTAAATCTTCATTACTTAAGGCAATTGCAAAGTTAATTCCCTTAGATGATGGGCAAGTTTATGTGGCTGACGGCATATCTGTTTTTTACGTAGCACAAGAACCAGTTTTAAACCCTAGTTATACTATTTTTGATGAAGTATTTTCCACTTTAGGTGGCATAAAAGATAGTTTAGCCAATTATTATATGATATTAGATGAGTTAGAGCATGCATATACAGATGTTGTGCTAGAAAAACTTCATGTTATACAAGAAGAGCTTGAACATAATAATGGTTGGGTAGCAAAAAATTTAATTGACAGAGTATTATCAGAATTAGAACTTGATGGTACACAAAAAGTTGAAAGCTTGTCTGGTGGAGTAAGAAAGAAAGTGGCTCTAGCAAAGGCTTTAGTTACTAATCCAGATGTGATATTACTAGATGAACCAACCAATCATTTAGATATAACAGCGATAGAGTGGTTGGAGCGGGTTATTAGAGATTTTCAGGGTAGTGTATTACTCATTACTCATGATAGAGCTTTTCTAAATAAAATTGTAAATAAAATTATAGAGTTAGATCGTGGCCGTTTAGGGATTTATCCAGGTAGTTATGAAAAATATCAAGAATACAAAACTCAGCAATTAAATGACGAATCTAAAACCAATCATGAATTTGATAAATTCCTAGCTCAAGAAGAAGTATGGATTAGAAAAGGTATACAAGCAAGACGTACACGTAATGAAGGTAGAGTAAGGCGTTTAGAAGACTTACGCAAACAAAGAGAGCAAAGACGCGATCGTGTGGGTAATGTAAGTTTCAAGGTGGATAGTGGTGAGACTTCTGGTAAAATTGTGGCTAAGTTAGATAAGGTAAGTATTGGCTTTAATGAGCGTAAAATAATAAATAACTTTTCAGCAAACATTATGCGTGGAGATAAAATAGGCTTAATTGGTGCTAATGGTGTTGGTAAATCTACGTTACTTAAAATAATTCTGGGTAAATTATCTGCAGATAGTGGTAAGGTTGAGTTGGGTACTAAATTAGATGTGGCATATTTTGATCAGATGCGTATGACTCTTGATGAAGAGGCTACAATTCAAGATGTGGTAAGCCAAGGTCAAGACTATGTAGAAATCAATGGTAGACGGATTCATATTGCTACATATTTGCAAGAATTTTTATTTGAAGCACAACGGTTTAGATCCCCCGTTAAGTCTTTATCTGGTGGGGAACGAAATCGTTTACTACTTGCAAGATTATTTTCTCGTCCAGCTAATGTGTTGGTATTAGATGAACCAACCAATGATTTGGATGTCGAAACGTTAGAATTATTAGAAGAACTTTTAGAAAAATATACAGGTACTGTTTTATTGGTGAGTCATGATAGAACTTTCTTAGATAATGTAGTTACACAATCTTTTGTGTTTTTAGGTGATGGTGAAATTCTTGAAATAATTGGTGGGTATACTGATTGGCAAAATTATAAAGAAAATATCTTAATTAAAAATGACATCACACAAAAATCAGCTGTGACAGTGTCGATAAATGAACAAAAGAATCAAAAACAACGTAATAAACTAAGTTATAAAGAAAAAACAGAACTAGAAAATATGCCTAGATGTATACAGAATTTGGAACAAGAACAAGTAAAACTTAATGAATCATTGCTAGATGTTAATTTATATAAAAACGATCCATTACAAGCAGAAAAATGGCAGAAACGTTTAGCTGAAATCGATGATGAATTATTAATAAAATTGGCACGCTGGGAAGAATTGGAACTAAGAAATTAAATGGATAATATAACAGAAAAATTTTTTGAGAGTATTCTAATTCGATACATTAACGATTCAATATTATTAAAGTTAACTATTCAATTGATTATATTGGGGATAATTGTTGTTTTTGCAGTTTTGGCTTATTATAGTGTGCGGTTTATAGCTAAACATTATATTAGAATTCGTTTAATGCGGAGTAACTCAACTTTTGTGCAGTTTTTAGCTAAAAAAAACGGCGTGGCAATTTTTGGTCATTTAGCTTGCGCTTTAACTTTTAGAGTTGGTAGTAATTTTATTATACGGCATAATGATGAGTTTACTAGGCTCTTACCTATAATAATAAATAAACTTTCGATGCTTTACTTATTTTTAACTATAATAATCATAATTGTGAGTATTATAAAGGCTATTAATCCGTATTATGAAAAAAGTTTTAGTTTTGCTAAGCGTTATCCGATCAAACCATATATAAATGTAATTATTTTGTTTGTCTGGATACTTTGGGTTGTTTTTATTATAGCTTATTTTTCTAATTCGTCTATTTCCTCTATTTTTACAGGAATCGGAGCTGCGTCTGCTGTTTTTTTATTAATTTTTCGTGATACATTATTGGGAATTATGTCAAGTATTCAGGCGGCAGCATCGAATATTGTACGTATTGGTGATAGAATCTGTATTGAAAAGTATAATTTAGATGGTACGGTAATAAATATAGCGATAAATACAGTGAAAATTAAAAATTCAGATAATACAATAGCAACCTTACCAACAGTAATGTTAACTAGTGAAGTAGTTAAAAACTGGCGAACGTTGGTTGAATATGGT
>CAITEL010000152.1 GCA_903891375.1 uncultured Neisseriaceae bacterium | reverse complement strand
ATGAACTAAATAATTATTTTTTAAGGCGTAAATACTTATTCTAAACTCGATTTTAGGAGATTTTGATATTAGTTTTAACAAAAATAAATTTTTATAATTTATAACATATTGATTTCATTTATTATTTTGTTTTTAAATAAATTTTCAAAAATGTAAGTTATTGCTCTATTTGATTTTATTAAAAACATCCTAAAGTCGAGCTAAAATAATGCCACGTTTCTTTGAGGTTAGGATTAAACCAACATAATCGATGGTGGCACCAACAGTAGCAATGTGATTTAAATTAATTGTTGCAAATATTTTAATGCATTGCATACATGTATACTTTCCTTAGAAATGTAGTCTTTTTTTCCATCCATGCTTAATTGCCAACATTCACAATTATTAAATCGCGCTTTAAAATATTTTAAATTTTTAGATATTTCAGCATCTGCCCACTTACATTCAATAGCTATAATTGGTTCAGAGTTTTCCGTTATAATAAAATCAACTTCTTTGCCATCAATATCTCTAAAATATTGTAAATCTAAATTACTTGCTTGTGTATCTTGTTTAAAATGCACCCATTTGAGCAAATGAAGTGCAACCATATTTTCAAAACGAGCACCTTTATCATTAATTAAGGTCCAATCAAAATGGTAATGTTTTTGTTCTTTTTTTACGGCTCTTAATAAATTACTATATCCAAATGGTGAAATTCTAAAAATACCATACAATCTTACAAAAATTTCTAACCAATTAGCAATCGTACTATGACTAACCTGTAAATCTTCACGTAACGCGTTGATTGATAATGGCGACCCTACTAAGTTTGGTAATCTTAACATTAAAAGCTCTAAGGCGCCAATGTCCTTAACTTGTTCTAATTTAATTAAATCTTCTTCAATTAATCTCTGCCTATATTCAGCAGACCACCTTTTTGCTTCTACCTCTCCGCCACCAAAAAATGGTTCTGGAAACCACCCAACTTAAATAAATCATTAATTCCAGCATTATCTTGAATTTCTAATTCCGCAACAGATAATGGATATAGACGTAGATAATGGTAACGCCCCTGCAAAGAATCACCACCATAACGATAATAGTCTAATTTAGCACTTCCTGTTACTAGAATTTGATGATCTAGACCATGCTCATCATATATACCTTTTAGGTAATTTCTCCAATTTTTATATTTATGTATTTCATCAAATATCCATAATTTAACATCGGGTAATTCATATTGTAATATTTGTTCGCGATGTGTCGCAATATCCCAATTGAGATATCCTAATTTTGATTTTGGTAAAAACTGTTTAGCTAACGTGATTTTACCAACTTGGCGTGGACCTGCGACAAAAACCATTTTTTGTTGTAGGTCTTTAGCAAGTTGTTTACTTAAATATCTTTTATTCATAATACCGATATTATACGAGTTTTTTTAAGTCTTACCAAATTATCCCTCTGTTGAATGAGTCAAAAAGTTAAGAATTCCTGAAATTTCAACATATTTCAATATAAATTTAGTGACATTTCTATCTCGGGTGAATACATTCATATTATATGCATGTCATCCGTGGAAGTGTAATATCCAACGCCATAAATGAATAGAAATTGCATTAGCAACTACAGTTTTCCAATTAGTATTCCACTCATTAGAATTTATTGCAGCACGTAATTGTAGTATAGGTTCAAATAATATTTGTAAATTATTTTGGGGGAATTTTCCCTTAGCGCTAATACAAAATAAATTGAATATACTAAGAAAGAAATTGATTTAGCCTCTAAATTAAATGCACCATTAATAATTCATGGAGGTGCTATCGTTGAGCCGCGCTTGATTGTTAAGGCAAAGAAAAACGCCTTAAATAACTATCTTTGTAGTGTTGTAGAGCTTGAAGAGTATGCTAACAAAATGTGTGTATCATTATATTTAGAGAACTTATCAAATTATAAGCACTATAGCCAATTTCGTTACATTTTTACACATATGGAAGAGTTCGAATTTATATTAAATGCTACAGCTTTACATCTTTTTTTGGATGTTGGACACGCTAATATAGGTGATGGTGAGCCTTGTGAAATCTTTAAAAATTTTATAAACGAATTATTTGAATGTCTTTTAGTAATAATAATGGGAATAAAGATCAGCATCTTAGTATTTTAAATGGACAAATTGATTATATGGAGATGGTGAAACTAATAATTCAAAAAAAATGGGAAGGTTTGATTGCTTTTGAAACTAGAAACAGAATAACGAAAGACAATATTACAGATCTCATTCAAATTTATGAAAAGGTTAAAAATGAAAGTTGAATTAATTCAATCAATTGCATTATCATTTCCGCTAAAACGTCCAATAAAAACTAATTTGCATATTTTGAATGAAATTGACTGCATTTCGCTATCAATATTGGAGTCAAGTACTGGCATTTCTGGAAATAGTTTTATCCGTGGCTTCGGTTTAATCCGTTATGAGGCAGTGAAAGAAAAAATTGACAAATTAAGTGAATTAGTAATTAATCAAAATGTGTTAACAACAATAGAATCATGGAATAAATTTTGGTATACTTACAAACAAAATAAATCTGTTACTGAAATATATGCTCTTGCGGCTTTGGATATTGCAGTTTGGGATTTATTTGCAAAACTTAAAAAATGCCCATTATATGAATTAATTAGTAAAGAATCCATTAAAAAAATACCAATTTATGGAACTACTTGATGGCTCTCATTATCTGAAAGCCAAATGATTGAGGAGTGTCAAGAATATAGAGTTCTAGGTATAAATGGATTTAAGATTCGACTTGGGCATGAATATGATTACCAACGAGTCAAGGCTATGCGAGAAGCAATGGGTGACAATTTTTTCATAATGTTAGATGCAAATCAACGATATAATGTTTCACAAACTTTACAAATCATTAGAAAAATGTCAGAATTTAATATCACATGGATTGAAGAACCATGTATGTCTTGATGAATATCATCAATAGCTTCCTGCACCCATTTATTGCTCATTGGTACAGAAATTGTAAACTTCTGCTTCATTTCTACTAGACAATCTACGTTTTTCTTGCTATAGAACCCCTTATCCATAACATAATTATAGGTCTTGCCACCATAAACTTAAATGTTTTTAGTAGATTGCTTAACGTTGTAACATCAGTAATATTACCAGGCAATTGATGGAAATATACTGGTAATCGACCTTTTTGTCCGAATAACATTGCAAGATTTAGCTGTGGCAATTTTTCTTTGTCTCGATTATGACCATATTTTATGTACTCATTTAATTCGGAGTAAGAAGAAACTGAGGTGATATCGTAACAAAGATAATCATCCTCAAGGATTTGATCCATCCATTTAGTGCAAAATGTTTGCTTTTCATCTATGGTAATACTACATAAAATTTCTGAAATACGTTGACTTGCTAATGATTCTGTCAAATGTGGTGCATGACTTTTGCACCATACCTCACAATGACTTAATGGTCCACCGTGTGCCACAAGATAATATGCCATCATCTGAATCTGCTGGTAATCATTTGGAAAACATGATTTCAGTAATTTATCCAAGCCTAATTGGGTTGTTATATTATCAAGAATAAATAACGGACCAACGATTGACGCAGACGCAGTAATCGTCAAATCCTTAATGCTAGCTTGTTTTGGCGTAAGACGTTTCGACGGTACAAACTCTCCATCGGAGTCTATTTTACCAATACAAATACGTTTATTACGTGACTGTTGCTTTTCTTTATCCCAATATGATACTGATTCATATACATACTCAATTCCACTGCTCTTATTTACTTGTCTAACTTGACATGCCATCAATTTACCCTCCATTATACCATAGGTATAAATTATACCTAGGTTTTTAGGAAAAAGCAAGTTTATTTTCACTTAATATACTGATTATGGTTATTTTTATCTAACCTAGGTATAATTTTTTCGGGAAATTAGGTT
>CAITEL010000151.1 GCA_903891375.1 uncultured Neisseriaceae bacterium | reverse complement strand
GCCCAAACCTGGCTAGAATTTGCCACCAAAGTAAGTTATGTGATACAATGTGGTGTAGCTCTGCTGGAAAGCAACTACAACCTAAGTAAGCCTCAATGTGTTCATTTATATTGAGGTTTTCTCATCTTGTGTATCTAAATTACCATCAATTTCTTAGCACTTGTTTTAAAATATCACATTAATCATTATGCCACAAGGTGTCGCATTTCATTCCTGAGAGGGCCCTTAATATTGTAATGGTAAACAAACTTTCTTGCCATCACGGGCAGATAAATAAATTGCAATTAAAAGTTCTAATGATTTTAAACCTTCACGCCCATCAGTTTGCGCCTCTTCTTCTCCCTTTAATGTTTTAATCACATTATCATAATAAAGTGGATGCCCAAACCCATAAACCGAAGTCGTAGTATAACTAGCGTTTTTAATTTCAGCATCTTCAGGTTTGGTATCAGCGAATTCCCAATGTTGAATCTCGTTAACCGCAACACCGCCAACTCGAACCGTACCTTTTTCACCAATAATAGTAATTGAACCTTCTAAATTCTTTGGATATGTCAACATTGACACATTCATCGCACCTAGCGCCCCATTTCGCCAGCGAATAGCTACAACTCCACTATCCTCAACATCAATATCACGAGCTAATGTTGCAGTATAACTCTGCACCGACTCTACAGGACCAATTAACCAATCCAGCAAATCCACATAATGTGAAGCTTGGTTCATAAATGCGCCGCCATCAAATTCCCATGTCCCACGCCAAGAGGCTGTATCATAGTATTCTTGTGGCCGTGTCCAAAATACATTACATTGCACACTATAAATACGACCAAACCGCTTAGCGTCAATAACATTCTTTAACAACTGAATTGTTGCATTTTTGCGATTTTGTTTAACTACAAATAACCTAACTCCAGCTTTATCACACGCTTTTACCATATCTAACCCATCAGTATAACGTGTTGCCATTGGTTTTTCGGTAACAACATGAAAACCATACTCTGCACACATTTGTGTTTGGGTTGGATGTAATCCACTTGGTGTAGTTAAAATCACCGCATCAAAACCACCAGCAACAAGCATATCCGATAAATCTTGGTAACCACGTGCACCAGTTTTTTGAATCGCATGCCCTAACTTAATATTATCTACATCACAAACAGCCACGATTTCAGACTCGTTTTTATGCGTCTCAATAGCTGAAAAATGATTATCCGCAATTCGACCACAACCTACTAACGCAAAACGGATTTTTCGATCTTTAATTACATTGTGTTTTACTAACATGGATTTCCTTTTTAATTTGCTTCTTGCTTTAACTTGTACTCATTAAATGATTGCAAAACTGTACTTAATTTAGTTTTACAATTTAAATCTGCTCTATCTAATAATGGATTAATATTTAAATTTACATCATTTAACATAGAGGCAACAGCTAATTGTAAATGTGCAGTTGTTTGCACCTTTAATTTAAACAATAAACTTAAATCAGCTTTACAACGACTACATTCATGTCCACATTGGGCAATATCTAATCGTGCATTACATATAGGACAACGTTCCACAACTAAACTTCCATATAATGAAGTAAATTTGATAATTGATCCATATGTTGTTTTAAAATCACCACATCATCACTCGTTATTGCATCGTTCACTAATTCAATTAAATTTACTAAATCTTCTTTATCATCATTATTACTAATTTTTTCCATAACCATATGTGCTTTACCAACTAAAGAATTAGCTTCAGATATATACTTATTCCCAGTTACTTCAATATTTGATGTATCATTATCTGTTAACATCTCAGCATTGTAAAATAATTTATCGATTTTATCTTTAGCCATATCAATATCATTAGACGATAAATGCGAAATTGCATTATTGATTTCTATTTTATGCTCTAACCCTGTTAGTTTTTCTTTTGCACTTACTTTTAACACACCATTAATATCTAATCTAAAAGTAACAATTATTGGATTTTCTTCCACTCCTTTACGTAGGCCTTCAACGAAAAATTCTCCAATTTTGATATTTCTCAATGCATCATCATGTTCACCTTGGTAAACATCAACTAATACCGCATCTTGATTTTCATGCATTGTATAAAATACTTCACTTTTACTTGTTGGGATTGGAGAGTTTTTATGAATTAACGGTTGATATACATAAGAGTATGGCGTACCATCAGTTAATACGCCCAAACAGCTGGTTCCAAACGTATATGGTGTAATATCAACTAAAACAGAAGAACACGTTTCACCAGCAATAACCGCACCTTGTATCGCAGCACCAGATGCCACACATAATTCTGGATCGACCTCAAAACGTGGGTTAGTACCAAAAATTTCACTAAGTTTCGATGCAATAATTGGTGTTCTGGTGGTTCCACCCACTAATAAAATCTCATCAATATTCGATGCCATCAAATTAGCCTCACTTAATGCTTGATGTACCGAGTTTAATGTATCATCTATAAATGGCGTAATCATGTCAACGTAATCATTTCTCGATAACTCAAGCGATAGATGATACGGTGTGCCATTGTTTTCTAACAAATACTCTTCCTCAATCAATACAAATGGATTATCGGACAAATGAATTTTGGCATTCTCAGCTGCACGTCTTATTCTTGCCATCGCTTGAATAGATGCGTGTGGGTCAACCCCATCCATCTTAATTGCATCACAAATATATTGCATGATTTTTTCATCAAAATCATCACCACCTAGATGGTTATTGCCACAACTAGATAAAACCTCTACCACATCAGCCGTTAGTGCAACGACAGACACATCAAATGTACCACCACCAAAATCATAAACAACAATCTTTTTCTCATTTTTATTATCAACTTCATAAGCCAGTGCCGCCGCCGTTGGTTCATTAATAATCCGTACTACATCTAACCCAGCTATTTGCCCAGCCTCTTTTGTTGCCTGACGTTGAACATCTGAAAAATATGCTGGCACTGTAACCACTGCCTTAGTTACATTAGTTTTTAAATAATCTTCAGCAATACTCTTTAATTTTTTTAAAATCATTGCTGATATTTCTTGCGGAGTATACTGCACATTATTTAATAATACTTTTTCACCGCTACCCATTTTTCTCTTAATCGATAATATTGTTTTTTCTGGATATAATGCGTATTGATTTTTGGCGGTGTGACCTACTAATATCTCATTATTTTGCGAAATACCAACCGCTGACGGCAATATTTTATTATGTTCCACATCCGCAATTACAACAACTTTTCCATTTTGAACAACTGCAACCTCAGAATTAGTTGTCCCTAAATCTATCCCTACAATTATTTCTTTCATATTTATAACACTCACTTTCTTAATTAATTAATTAATTTTATTAACTTCAACTTCGGCAATGCGTAAAACCTTGCCGTCTAACATAAAACCTTTACGAACTTCTGATACCACACAGCCATTTGGCAAGTTATTGTCATTCTTAACGGCAACAGCTCTCATATACACTGTGTCAAATGTTTTACCTAATACTTCAATCATTGATACATCATTGTTATTTAGCAATTGATCTATTCGTCTTAAACTAATATTTTGCCCCGTGTTTAATGTATTCACCAAGCTATCATCTTTTCGCAAAAATCCAAAGCCGAATCGTGGTTTGTATGTCTCTAAATACGTAACAGTTTCTTCTAATCTATCCCTTACATCTAAAATATCCAACAATAATGGGCGCAAACTTAGTTGTCTTTGTTCTTGTAATATCCGTGTATTTTCCAATCTTTTTGAATCTAACTCGTTAGATAGCGTGGTACATGTTTTTTCTAATACAGTAAAAACATTTTTAAACTCATCTAATGCACCTTTAAATTGACGTGATTGTACTTTAATTTCTGTCTTCAATGCAATAAATTCTTGAAATAATGTAAATAAATCCACATTATCTTCTTGTTTATTATCAAATATATCTAACTGCTCTTCTGGTAATTGTTCCACAAATTGAGAAAAGTCATTAATTAATTTTTGTTTATTTTCATTTAACATTTACATTATTCTTTCATTTTTGTTAAACTGCTTTGTAGCCCACTAGCTATAATTTTTTGCAAAGTTTCAGTAGTTAATGGTTGATCGCCTTTATTTTTTATACACATTTTTATAATCTGTACTGGTAATACTGGCTCTATATTAAAAAGTTTCAACATCATTCGTTTTTCTTTTGTTGCTATTTGTTCGTATGCATTTCTAATTTGTTCGAACAATTCTCCATTTTGGTCTGGAGGATAACGTTTAACTGCCTGCAAATATGCAGTTTTTATTGTAGCATCATCTGAATCATCTAGCACGTCTAAAGTTAAATAAGGATCCATTTTATTACTCCTTTAAAATATACTCATCGTCTTAGAATCTTAGCGTCCAAGATTCAAATACTTCGAGTATATATTATTTAGTTTCTATTACTTATTAATTTGGTTAAAAATATCGAAAAATTGAGAAAAATCAAATCCACCACCAATAAAAAACTTATCCTGCAACGCATTTAATAAATCAATGGCATGATTCATGTTGTTCTTTGTTGCATTGTTTAATGCTTTATCAAAGATTGACCGATCATTTGACGATAACTGATGTTTTCCTAGCATTTTTATTTTTGCCAATAAAAAATAATATGCTAGTAATGGCGAAACATGAATTTGTGTCATTATTTTTTTAGAAGATTTGAATATTCTATATAATTCTGTAAAACATGAAATTTTTTCAAACATTTCACAAACCTTCACGATCTCATTTTCATTTGTTAGATTACCATTAATTACATACTGCGCAATAATTTTTAACCATTCTGATAAAATATTCCATTGTTTAAATTTTTGTGATGCTGTATCTTTTATACACTCTAAAATACTATTTAACTGCTCTTGATTTTCAATTCTTAATTTATTTAATGGAGTAAAATTAAAATCTTTAATTATTTC
>CAITEL010000150.1 GCA_903891375.1 uncultured Neisseriaceae bacterium | reverse complement strand
TTTTACATAAAAAATAAATAAATATGTTGAATTATTAAATTTATTACTATGAAATCAAATTAATCCTTTATCTTTGAAATGTCAATGAAACGGGAATTACCTGGATGACTCAAAACTGAATTACCTCTTTTCTTATATGGCAAGCAATCGAAGACGACCCCTGTTTCTACAGGGGTCTTTTTTTGCTTAATTGAAAACCTTTCTACTTCAAACCAATTTTTTCTTTCCTTTTTCGTTTAATACAAAATTGGTCTAACCAAATGTTTAATTATTTGCAAAGTGTAACAAAACTATCCTTTGCTGTATCTTTTAGTAGATTGAATCGCTTTTTAAGTAGCTAGGAAATGAGCAGGAAGAAAATTTATTTCATTATAGGATTAATTAGTTTTTTGGGGATTAAAACTGAAGCTCAGAATTACCATGCTACAAATGGATCAGCTTATGCAGGATCTGTAGGATTATTTAATAACCCTGCTTCAGGAATCAACTCAGTATATAAATGGGATCTGAATATTTTTTCATTTCAAACCACAGCTACCACAAATAATATATTGCTTTCAAAAAAAGTTAGTGGCGCCAATGGAATACCAGGAAAAACTAAAATAAATTTTAAAGAAGGTTCAAATAGTTATTACGCTCATCAGACTATGGATTTTAATCTTTTCAATTTAACCTACAAAATTGATGAGAAGCACGCATTCGGTATCGGAATAAGAGGAAGAATGTATAACCACCTAAAAACATCCTCCATTTTCACAAACGATACTTTGACTTCGGGATACGAATTTTTTCGAGCCAACCGCACCACTGCTTTTTTAGATGGATTTATGACACACAATGGCTGGATTGAATTAAATCTAAATTATTCACAAGTATTACAAGAAACCGAAAGGACCAGATTAACCGGAGGCATCACTTTAAATATTGCAAAAGCATTATCTGGATTTCAGGCAAGAATAAATAAAATAAACTTCCAGGAATTTATTGTTCCAGCAAATAACGATACGGGATATTTAATCACCCAAGGTGGTGTCAACTATGCCTATTCAAATAATTATGATGTTCCAAATAATGGAGGACAAAATACCATCAACCAAATATTCCACAATAGTCTTATCAGTTTGGGATTAAATATCGGATTAGAATATAGTATATATGATGCAGTAAACACTGATGACAATCCACATTCCCCATTAAATTATGCCTGGAAATTTGGATTTAGTTTGATGGATTTAGGTACAAACTCTTTCAACTCTAGTATTTATTCAGGTAATTATTATAACCCAGTTGCCGTATTAAACGATCGTGTCTTAAATACTAAATTTACAAACTTTACTCATCTTTCTGATATCAGCGACTCAATCAAAACCATGTTCACATCTTATGATTCCCTTGGTGGCAAGTTCAGAATTAGCAGACCAACAAGAATTATTCTGAACGCAGATAGAAACCTGGGAAACAATTTTGGAATCAATGGCCAATTAAATATTAATTTTTATTCAACTAGTTCTTATAGAAAAATATTGACTAGAGAATTGAATCTATTTACTATTACACCGCGATGGGAAACCATTTCCTGGGGATTTTATCTACCTATTCAGTACACTACCCAGGGTAGATTATGGGTGGGTACTGCCGTTAAATTAGGACCACTAACAGTGGGTGTTCACAATATAGCTTTAAGAAAAGCAGTCAATAGTTTAAATGGAGGAGGTTATATTATATTAAGTATACATCCATTTGATAAACGAAAAATTTTGAGTAGATATGATTGCCCACAATAAGAATCCACTATTCTACATTTTATTAGTAATCTCATCAATGCATTTATCAAAAACATGTCTCAAATTTAGGATTTACTAAGTCTAACCTTAAACAGTTGTGCAACTTTTTAATCAACTTATATTAATTTTTAGGATATCAGATCTAACTAACAATCAATCTATTAACGTTGCGTCCGAAAATAAAAAAATAAAAAATATTTTTTTTACAGGCAACGTTCTTAGTTAAATCACTATCTAATGTTATGTGGCGAAATCCGTTTGGGATATCTGTGTCCCTCTACCAAATAAAAATACCCTTTATGAATCTTCAGCAGCAATCAAACAAAACTATTGCTACGATTGTATCGTATATCATATTAGTGAACAACCTTTTATTAAATGAAAAAACTATTTCAGTCAGATTGAGAATGTATATTAAATATTTATATATACACAAAAAACTGTTAAACGAAAAATAGGGTGAAAACCTCACTAAAATTGGCACGATATTTTCTAACAATGTTTAGCTGATGGCAAAACTCTACCCAACTTATACTTTTAAACTACGATTATGAACAAGCTTTTGTCCCGAGCTATTCCGATTTTTTTGGTTACTGTAATAGTAGCTATTGCCTGTGTGCACGAATTACCTGTTGCTCCAAAAACAACTACTACTGGAGGCACAACGGGTAGTACTGGTACATCAGGTTCTACAGGCGGTACTGGAACTACCAGTTGTGATACTACCCTCTTTAACTTCAGTACAGTAATAAATCCAATGATTGTAGCTAATTGTGCAGTGTGTCATGGAGCAACAACTGCTGCATCTTCAGGTGCGAACATTGACCTTTCTACTTATGCGAAACTATTACCGTATGTAACTAACGGAAGATTTTTCGGAAGTATTAATCATAGTGCAGGCTTTTCAGCAATGCCTAAAGGTGGAGCGCAATTAAGTACTTGTCAATTAACTCAGGTATCGAAATGGATTGCCGCTGGAGCTAAAAACGATACAGCTACGGTTGTAGTTGCACCGCCACCTGCTTGTGATACAACTAAATTCTTGTTTAGTGCAACTATTGCTCCATTGATTCAAACTAATTGTATCACCTGTCATAGTACTGGTAATGTAAATAATGGCGGGATAGATTTTACAATATTTGCAAACGTACAAGCTTATGCTTTAAATGGTAGATTGCTAGGATCTATTCAACATTTAAATGGTTATTCAGCAATGCCAAAAGGAATGGCTCAATTGTCTGCTTGTAATATCACACAATTTGCCAAATGGATTGCTGCTGGTGCTAAAAATGACACCTCTACTGTAGTTGTACCTCCAGTAACGCCAACTCCACCTCCAACAGTAGTTCCTACATCAAATTGTAGTCCCGATACTGTATACTTCCAGAATACTATTGGACCATTGATTAATTCAACCTGTGCTATGCCTGGTTGTCATGATGCAACAACAAAAGCAAGTGGTGTGAATCTTTCTACCTATACTAATATAGTAAAATATGTTTCAGCTGGAAATGCCGCTGGTAGTACTTTATATACTATCACAAAAAGCGGAAGTATGCCTAGAGGAACTGTACCAAAATATACAACAGCACAACTTACGCAGTTACAAACATGGATTAATCAAGGTGCAAAAAACAATTTCTGTACAAGTTGTGATACAACATCCTCTTACAAAACAGCCATTGCTCCAATAATTACCACAAACTGTATAGGTTGTCATAGTGCGGCAAGTGCGGCAGGTAGTGGAGGCGGAATAGATCTTTCAACTTATGCTGCCATTCAGGTATATGCATTAAATGGAAGATTAATGGGTTCTGTAAATCATGCAGCAGGTTATTCTGCAATGCCTAAAAATGTTGCGCAATTACAACCGTGTCAAATTGCTCAAATTCAAAAATGGGTGACCGCTGGAGCTCCAAATAACTAAAATATGAAGAAGAAGAATATCCTTTATTTAATGCTCATATTCGGAACAGC
>CAITEL010000149.1 GCA_903891375.1 uncultured Neisseriaceae bacterium | reverse complement strand
GGCGTTCCGCCGTTGGCCGACGTGGCTGAAACTCGAAGATCGAGGTGGTTTTGTCGCGAGTCAGCGGCGAACTCCATGTTACCCCCCGTCATGTGTGGTATGTCAATCTAGCGTACCCGTGACCTCCAAAAAAACTAAAAATTGCGCAGGAGCGAAGGGGAGAAGCCTCTGAAAACCAAGGCATAATTTTAAAAAAATGAAATAATTTTCGATGCGTACGGTAGCGAACAGACGATCTGGCTGGGGCGTGAGATAAGTAAACTATGAAAATACGAGGTAAAGCTACAGAAGGGTTGCGTTATCTACTATAACTTTTTATTACTACATTTTATACTTAGGTTTATTATATTCAATAATGCAGAAATGTATACACATTATTATATCACTATTAATGCGCGCTTCATTTAAATTTAGAAAATTAAATCCGTTCATAAGGGGCGGGAGCAGAATCACGGGCGACTTTTACAAAAAATTTGTGGTCGCGTTGCAAATGAGTACCTTCGGGCTAACCTGCAGTACCAAACAGTGAGGACATCAACATGGATTATCAACAAACGAGCATGAATGTGAATCAAGAAACTGATGAAGGCCAATCTCAATTGATAAAACAGGTAACACAACAACAGACAATAATAAAAAAGACAATATTAGTCGTTGATGATGACCAAAGTCATGTTTCTATTATTATATCAATACTTAATAAAAATATAATGTTATTACTGCGGCAAGCGGCATTAAGGCATTACTGATTGCTGATGCACAGTCTATTGATATGATACTTCTTGACGTGCACATGCCGGGCATGGATGGATATGATATATGCCACCACCTTAAGTGTGGAACAAACACAAGCCATATCCCTATTATTTTTGTAACAGGAAGTTGTGAGGTTGCTGATGAGGTGCGCGTTTTTGCAATTGGTGCGGTTGATTATGTAACAAAGCCTGTAAACCCGCATACATTGCTTGCTCGAATTAAAACTCATATAGCCCTATCGGATGCCTCTATAAAACTTCAGCATCAGGCTGAAGTAATGAATGAAGTTGCAGTCTTACGAGAACAAATTGATCTGATAACAAGGCACGACCTAAAGGCTCCTCTAAACACCATTATCGTTGCTCCACAGGTTTTGCTCCTGGATTGTTGCCTGACGGAGCAGCAACGGCAACTCATTAGCCATATTATGGAGTGTGGATACCGCATGCTTGATATGATTAATAACTCTCTCGATATGTACAAAATGGAAAATAATACATATAAACTTAATCAGACTGGAGTTAATATTGAAAATGTTCTTAATGATGTTTTTAGAGACCTATCTAGTGTCATTAGCGATAAGCATATTAATGTAAGCATATCAATAGACAGCGATGGTGACCAAGCAAAATATCCAGAAATTGCGTATGCTGAATATTTATTATGCTACTCTTTGTTTTCAAACCTAATTATAAATGCGATTGAGGCGTCTCCAAATAATTCTTGTATTTTAATTTCAATCACACACAATAATAAAATAATTACCACTATCGAGAACTATGGGGAAGTCCCCGAACACATTCGCCCAATATTTTTCAAAAAATTGGT
>CAITEL010000148.1 GCA_903891375.1 uncultured Neisseriaceae bacterium | reverse complement strand
TAGCGCCCGATTCTTTAACGATTAAGGCTATTGAAAATAATAATGCTTTTTTTCGACCATACATATCACCGATATAACCAATTACCAAGGCACCAATTGGTCTAGCTAAATAACTAGTACAAAATATTAGAAAAATAAACAAAAGATTCTTATTGGAGTTACCAACTGGCATAAATATTTTTGATAAAAAAACTGCCAATAATGGATAAATTGTAAGTTCGTACGTTTCTAATGTATTTCCCAAGCAAATTGCCGCAAGCGTTATAAATCGATTCATGATTCTTTTACCAAAATTTTAAAAACCCCGTGTTTTACACGGAGGTAATTATACTATATCTAATGATAACATTACGTACTTAATAAAGTTAGCTTCTCGCATATTATAGAAAAATGAAGATAACTTAAGTTGATAGTTTACGTTGGGGGTAAATAGATGATGAAATTATCCCTCATAATCGTATCATTTATTCAACGTTAACTATCAACTTAAGCTATTTTTACGTAACAGGATATATAATAACAATAGACTGGAATATATAGGTAACAAAAATGAATAATAGCACATTAACAGAAAACCGAATAATGTACATTGTCGGTGCTAACATAAAACAGCAATTAGATACAGTTATACCCAATGTAATCAACTATGAAGAAGCACTAAATCTAATTAATAATTACGATAAAACACATCATATTGAATTTAAGATTGGTCAGGGTTTGTCTAAATGGCAACTAAGTAGTTTATTATTAATCGCTAAAAATCATGAATATGGGACAAAAATATTTCCATATAATTATATGACGAATCCACAAATTTGTAATAAAACCGTACATAAATTAAAGTTAAAAAACACGATGATTTCATTACCTAAAAAAATTGATGAAGATAATTATAAAAGTGCGCTTTTTATTGATGATGAATGTGCGGAGATGAGTGATCATATGACAGGATGCCATATACAGGGGATGGTACTGATTGAGGCTGCTAGACAAATGATTAATGCGGTGTCAGACCAATATTATGTAAAAAATGGAATTAACTTTTTTATTCTCAATGAGCTTAATGCAAAATTTCATCAATATATCTTCCCTTTAGATGTAGAATTAAACTATAGTGTAATCAATATCAAGCATGGCTTAAATGGAAATTTCACTGCTGAGGCTCAGGTGGTATTTCTACAAAATAATAATATTGGTGCAACGGTATTCTTTAAATTTCAAGCGATGGATTCGAAAATCATGGGAGATTATGAAAAGGTTTTAGCTAAAAAAAGCTTTAGTATTAATCATTCAAAATCTATTTTAGGTAATGTTGGATAGTGAAAAACAAACAAACGTATGCATTTTTTGATGTTGATGGGACTATTATTACAATAAACTCATTATTAAGCTTTTTAGAGTATTTTTTTAAGCGACATTTTAACGATGTTAAAGGTGAACGCTTCAAAAAATATAAAGCACAAGTGGATAGTCACGATCAAAACATATCAAGAGAACGATTAAACGAAGAATATTATAGAAATTTTGCTGGAGTGGATATTGCGACTATTAGAAACTATGGCGCAGATTGGTTTAGTCAAGTTTTTGAGAGTAAAGAAGTATTTAATACAACATGCTTAACTAAATTACGACAACATAAACAACAGAATCATAATGTGGTATTTGTCTCAGGTGGATTTTTTGCTACT
>CAITEL010000147.1 GCA_903891375.1 uncultured Neisseriaceae bacterium | reverse complement strand
TTTCCTTATGGGGTGCGACGTTTAAATAATGTCAGCAATGGATGGAAATGTGTTAAACTTCACCCTATTCTAATTGCTGATTATTTATGAGGGTTAACCAATGGCGACTATTATTCAAAAATCTGAAACTGAAATTATGATTCAAGTGACAATAAAACTATCTGGATCTATGTTGGATATGGAAGAATTAATTCGTGTTGGGGTTAATGAGGTTGGCGGTGTCGCAACAAGTGATGCATTAAGTAGATTTGATACAACGGGTGCTCCAATCAAAATAGCTGGAATTAAATTAACCAGTAAGGGTAAAGTTGCAAAAGAATATCAAACGCCATATTGTGCCGTAATGTTAGAACGACATGTATATCAAAGTTACAAAGGTGGCGCAACATATTGCCCATTAGACGATAGAGCTAGAATTATTACAAGCTCCACCCCAAAATTTGCCCAGATTATCTCATACAAATATGCTTCATCAAGTTCTAGAGAAGTGGCAGAAGACTTATATAAAAATACTGGACGTAAAACTATTCCATCATTTGTGCAGCAAACTGCAGATATGGTAGGCAGCATTGCTCAAGCAACAGAGGAATCATGGGAATATGATATACCAACTTTAGCTGAACCGGTATCAACTATTTCTCTGAGTCTTGATGGCACATGTATGTTAATGCATAAAATAGATAAAGATGATCCAGCTATTAGAAAAACTAATAAAGATCAGCTAATTACTGCTTTCAATATAGAAAACAGTAAAAGCACAACAGATACTGATATTTTTAAGGTAATTTATGAAAATATTATTGTAGATAGTTATAAACCAGACTGTATATCTACAAAAGTTATCAAAAAAATTACACATGGTGAAATAGACACGTTAGATGCATTGCTAAATAATATGCATAATCCTGAAGCTGGTGGGTATCGAGAGGCTATGACTGGCAATATATCACTGTACGATCCAAATGGAGAAAGAGTACATACCGTATATTTAGGAGCTACACCAGAATATGGTAAAGCTAAATTTTTATCACATTTACAAGATGAAATAAATAAAATCAAAAATAAATATCCTGACTCGCTGTATATTGGTCTAGCAGACGGGGCTGCAAATAATTGGGAATTTTTAAATCCAAATACACAATGTCAAATACTTGATTTTTATCATGCTACAGAATATTTAGCTGGTGCATCTTATTCATTTTCAACTTTGGAAGCAGATCGTAAAACGTGGTTACATAGTGCTTGTCATGAATTAAAGCATACAGAAAATGCGGCACAAACTATTCTTACGCAAATGAAAGAGCAATATGATAAAATTAAAGATAAGAAAAAAATAGCAGATGTAACCAAAAAGAAATTAACATCCGCAATAACATATTTTACTAATCAATTACCCCGTATGAATTACCATGAATACACTGCTAAAAATTTACCGATTGGTTCTGGGGTTACAGAAGCAGCATGCAAAACTTTAATTAAGCAACGTTTATGTCATTCTGGTATGCGGTGGAAAGATAAAGGTGCCAGTGTCGTAATTGCTCTAAGAGCATTAGTGAAAACCACAAATCGATGGGATCAATTTTGGAATAGGATTAGCCAAAATGGAATTATGGAACTTCAAGTCGCATGAGGTTGTTACATTAAAAGAGCGTCGCACCCATTAGAAACTATGGCGCAGATTGGTTTAGTCAAGTTTTTGAGAGTAAAGAAGTATTTAATACAACATGCTTAACTAAATTACGACAACATAAACAACAGAATCATAATGTGGTATTTGTCTCAGGTGGATTTTTTGCTACT
>CAITEL010000146.1 GCA_903891375.1 uncultured Neisseriaceae bacterium | reverse complement strand
TTCAAAGAATTGACATAAATGAATCTGTATAGTTATGCAAAAAAAATAGTACACATTATATATGCAAAATTTTTAACTAAAAAAAATTTTATATATCCCAATTTATATTTATTTAATCTAAAACGTGATGAGCTATGTGACGTAAAACGAGTGTTGTTTGCTTTAAATAGTCGTGAGTATATGCATTTAGGTGATCATTTGTTTTTTATTCCATTAATTAAAACTTTTATTGATTCTGGATATCATGTAGAGGTGACAGCTACAAAACCCATGCTTGAAACATTTAAAATGTTAAATTTAAATGTGGCTACTAACCAAGTTAAATTTGAAGATTATGATTTAATTATAAGTAGATTTGAGTTAATTCGACGACTCAAATATCATAAAGCGTTATTAGTCCATGTGAGTAAAAACTTAACTAAACCGATATGTGAACAGATGTTGGTAGAGTTTAGTAAATACTTTAAATTAAAAGACTTTACAGCGCCTAATTATGGTGTGTTTCATAATGAAAAAATTGCGGAAAAGTTTAAGCTTCCTCAGAATAAAAAACTACTGATGTTTAATTTGTACTGTGACGCCTCATCATATCTTATTACTCAAGCTAAAAAAGATATATTACTTAATTTTGTTAAAGAATATGCCACAAACCCACATTATGCAATATTAATGGTGGGGAGTAAACACGATAAACTTTTTGATAAAAATGTATATGATTTTGATTTTATTGATTTACGAGGTATCACCTCGGTTAGGGATATATTTGAATTAGTAAGTCTGGCTAATGTAGAGTATTATATTGGATTTGATGCGTTTGTTATGCATGTATTTAGTTTGCTTAAAAAACGTAGCTTTATTGTATTTAGAGGACGTGTAACTAAAAAGCAAGATACTATGTTACGCAAGTATCACGTACATTTATTTGAAAATGATAATTTTGTGACATTATTAAAATAATTTGAATATGGAAGAGCACATGAAAAAAAGAAAAGTAGTAACACTAGCACATTATTATACAATCCCAGAGGTTCAAGATATGGCAGATAAAGTTGGTGATAGTCTTGAGCTTGCGCTATACGCCAAGGACTGTGACGCTGATGTAATTGTTTTTGCTGGGGTAAGGTTTATGGCGGAGACTGCTAAGATAATTAATCCGAAAGCTAAGGTGATTTTACCAGATATTAACTCTACTTGTTCGTTAGTTACTATGACGGATATTAATAAGTTAAAACAATGGCGTGAAGAACACAAAGATTATGTCCACGTTGCGTACGTTAATTCATCGGCGGAGCATAAGGCATTATCGGACTGGACTGTTACCTCTCGTAATGTAGCGGATATTATTGAGTACATTTATAGTCAAGGTAAAAAAGTTATTTATTCTCCAGATAGAAATATGGGGGCATATTTAAATGCTGAATATGGTTATGATATGCCATTATGGAGTGCGGTATGCGAGGTACATGACAAATTTAACAAAGAAGCCTTAGATGAGTTAGTTGGTAGTATTAGTGGGCAAAAATATATCATTGCACACCCTGAAAGTCCATTGCCAGTTCTAAATGATTGTGATTATATTGGTTCTACGCATGGGTTATTAAATTGGGTTATTGATTATAACGGTAGCAAAGATGCTGTAATACTAGTTGCAACAGAAGACGGTATTTTATATAATATGAAAAAAGCTCGGCCAGAGTTAGATATACGCCAAGCACCAATATATACTGGTTGTAAATGTAACTCGTGTCCATATATGAAGTTAAACACGGTAGAAGCAGTTAAACTAGCACAGCAAGAACAAGGCGGTACTGTAGTTGACTACTTATCTGATGACTTAATAGCTAGAGCTAGAATCCCTATAGATAGAATGATTGAGTTTGGTCATAGGCATATGTAACATTAAATAGTTACTTTATTTTGTTTAATTATGGTATAATGATGTTTGAGGCAACATAATTATATTATTAAGAAATGGGGGGTATGGTTATGATAAATCATCAAAAAATTTCAACGACTAGAGCAAAAAAATATAGGGTAAATAAAATAAAAGAAGGGTTTAAAAGAGTTCAAAAATGGGTATTTGACATAGAAAATGTAAACATACAATTAGAGATGAAAAATGATTTGTTGAATTATGTGCAGACAGAAGAAGCTCAAGAATGGAATGATTTTTCGCTAAATCAAGCAAATTCTATTGATGGTTGGAAATGAAGCGAGGAGATATAGTGGTGTTAAATTTAGGTGGAAACGTAGGTAAACCACGTCCAGCATTAATAGTACAAAATGATATATTAAATCAAGATGATAATTTAACAACCACGATTGTATTACCAATTACTTCAGAGCTACTTAATATGAAAGTAATTCGATATAAAATAGAACCATCTATTAGAAATGGGCTTACTTGTTCATCACAAATTATGATTGACAAAATTATGCAGATAGAAAAGAACAAAGTTAAAAAAATTGTAGGAAATATTTTAAAAAAGCAAATAGATGAAATAGAAGCTAGATTATTAGCTATATTAGGTATAAAATAGTTCGATAATTCAATCTGCAACTCTCTATTATGGATAATTTAAAAAATTTTGTGCGGCGCAACAACAGATAACTTTACAATGTGATACAATCCTACAATTTTATAAATAATATACTTATTATTAGGGGTTGTATCTATGCGTGGTTCTACTACAAAAATCAAACAATATCTTTTGTCTGGCGTATCATATGCGATACCATTTGTCGCAAGTGGCGGTATTTTAATTGCATTATCGATTGCATTTGCGCCGATGACTGCGCACGGTCCTGATTTTAGTAATTCACCATTACTGAAAACTATGAATGAGATTGGGGTAGCTGCATTTCAATTGTTAGTGCCTGTTTTAGCTGGATATATTGCCTTTGGTATGGCAGACAGACCAGGCTTAGTGCCTGGATTTGTTGGTGGAATGATAGCTAATACTATAGGTGCTGGTTTTCTTGGTGGCTTGGTAGCTGGTTTATTAGCTGGATTTATTGTAATGCAGTTAAAAAAACTAAAAGTACCCGCATATGTTAGGCCAGTGATGCCAATACTTATTATCCCTGTTATTTCCAGTTTAGTTGTTGGTTTTGCTATGTATGATTTAATTGGTTATCCAATTAAAGATGTCATGGCGTCGATGACAGTATGGTTAAATGGTATGGGGGAGGGCAATAAAGTTGTATTAGCTTTAATTCTTGGGGCAATGATATCCTTTGATATGGGTGGGCCTATTAATAAAACTGCGTTCTTCTTTAGTGCTGCTATGATTCAAAATGGTAACTTTGCGCCAATGGGGGCGGTTGCAACAGCAATTTGTATTCCACCGTTAGGTATGGGCTTAGCAACACTTCTAGCAAAAAAACGTTGGAGTGAACAAGAGCGTGAGGCTGGGTTAGCGGCATTGGGAATGGGTATGATAGGCATCACTGAAGGCGCAATACCTTTTGCTGCAGGTGACCCAATTCGTGTAATACCTAGTATTATGGTTGGTTCTATGGTTGGTGCTGTGATTGCTATGCTTGGTGGTGTTGGAGATCATGCTCCTCATGGCGGACCAATTGTTATACCAGTTGTGGATCATAGGCTTATGTATGTGTTGGCAATTATTGTGGGTACACTAGTCACAGCTATAACAATTAATCTACTTAAACAAACTAAAAAACTATAAGGAAATTAAAATGACAAATAAGATTATAGATATAGTGGCAATTACAGCCTGTCCAACAGGAATTGCGCATACTTATATGGCTGCGGAAAAATTGGAGCAAGCAGCTAAAAAACGTGGGTACACAATTAAAGTAGAAACACAAGGCTCTATGGGTGTTGAAAATAGAATTTCTCAAGAGGAAGTAGATAAAGCTGATGTGGCAATATTTGCTGCAGATATTGCCGTTAGCGATAGAGAACGTTTTGCAAATATTAAAATTATAGAAGTGCCAGTACATCAGGTGTTAAAGAACTGTGATGAGATTTTTAACCAAATCTAGTAGTACTAATTGTCTATGAGGCTTTTAGACTTTGTTAAACTTTAGTTAAAAAATAGCATATTCATTAAGTATGCTATTTTTTATGTTTTATAATAAAAGAGATAAATGAGCTTACAAATTACTTTCAAATTTCCATTAGTTAATGGATTACACGCTCGTCCAGCTAGTTTTCTACAGCAATATGCCAAAAATTTTAATGCAATAATCAATCTAGTGAATCATAAAAATAATACAATGGTTGATGTTAAAAGTGCTATAGCGCTTATGTCATCAAATACGATGTTTAATGATGAATGTGAATTGATATTTGATGGTGGTGATGCTGTTGATGCCTATAATTGGTTTAATACCTACATAACTGATGTTTTTCCTTTTGTGGATGAGGTAACTCCAATTCTTGAATCACAGCAACAAAAAACATTACCTCGGATATTAAAGAATTATACAGG
>CAITEL010000145.1 GCA_903891375.1 uncultured Neisseriaceae bacterium | reverse complement strand
TTGACATTTTATCTGCGCATTTGATTTTGCTTACTGATCCTAACATATTAAATGAGACACTAAAATTAATTAATGAGGGTAAGACGGCAGAATTTGCTTTATCTCGTATTATTGACAGAGAGTGCGATGTGCTAGATGCGACGCAAAATCAATTGTTAATTGACCGAAAGGCAGATTTACACGATATACGCAATCGTCTTTTAATAGCAATGAATGGTGGAAGTACTGAAAAAATTATATATAAACAACAGACAATTTTATTAGCACAGGAGTTTACACCAGCAGATGTGTTAGGCTTAGATCCTATGGTTGTTGGACTTGTGGCGGTAGAGGGCGGTACGACGTCACACGTCGCTATTTTAGCTAAATCAAAAAACATTCCGTTACTAGTTGGTGTTAATAAAAATATCCTTAATCAACGGGTGAAAGATAATGTTATTTTAGATACCAGAAATTCTGTAGTGAATTTATCTCCCACAGTAAATGATTTATATTTAGCGCATAAAATTATAGAAGAAAACACGAAACAGCAACAAATTAATCGAAATAATGCTAAATTAGATGCAATAACCATTGATGGCATAAGAATAAAATGTATGGGAAATATTGCGAGCATTAAAGATTCTTTAACCTTAAGTGAAAACGGCGCAGATGGAGTTGGATTATTTAGAACAGAGTTTCTTTATTTGGCAAGTAATGTAGCTCCATCTGTTGTTGAACAAAATTTAACATATTCACAAATTTTACAAAATATTGGTACTGAATTGCCTTTTATAATCAGGACATTAGATGCTGGTGGTGAAAAACAAATTGCTTATTTAAATATGCCACATGAGATAAATCCAGTCTTAGGTATTCGTGGTATACGTTTTAGCCTTTATAATAAAGAAATATTTTGTAATCAGTTAGAGGCGATTTTGCAATTAAATCAAACTAATGTAAAAATAATGTTACCGATGATTAGTACAATTGAGGAGTATCGTAGTGTTAAAGAGTTATGCAATAAAGTAGTAGAAAAATTAAACATTAATTGTGTGATTGAATTAGGTATTATGGTTGAAGTACCATCAGTTGCGTTATTAAGTGACATTTTTGCTAAAGAAGTTGCATTTTTTTCAATTGGTACGAATGATTTAACTCAGTACACCTTAGCTATAGATAGAGAATGTACCAAACTTGTGGCGCAATTAGATCATCTTCATCCAGCAGTATTACGTAATATTGATCTAGTGGTAAGAGGGGCGTCAAAATACAATAAACCCGTATCAGTTTGTGGATTAATGGCAACTGAGAAACTTGCTTTGCCAGTATTAATTGGATTAGGAATCAACTCTTTATCTATGAATATCAATTCGATAGCTGATAACAAAGCATTCATTCGTAAATTAAATTATGCAAGATGTAGAAATGAAGCGCTTAAATGTCTTGATTTTGCCACTGGAACAGAAGTGCGTGAATTTTTAACACAACAATATAACGATTATTTGGGGTAAATTAGATTATGAAATTCAGATTTGAGCGTATTCAACAATTAGGTAGAGCATTAATGCTACCTATTGCCTTATTGCCAGTTGCTGGAATATTATTGCGTTTAGGACAACCAGACTTATTAAATATAAAATATATAGCCGATGCAGGGAATATAATTTTTACTAATTTAGCAATTTTATTTGCTTTGGGTGTTGCAGTTGGGTTGGCTAAGGATAATAATGGTACGGCGGCACTAGCTAGTTGTGTTGGCTACTTTATAATGACGGTAATTTTAACAGATATAAATAAAGATATTAATACAGGTGTATTAGGTGGAATATTAATTGGAGTAGTTGCGGCTGTTTTATATAATCGATATAAAGATATAAAGCTCCCTGATTATCTAGCATTTTTTGGTGGAAAACGTTTTGTGCCAATTATTACTGGTTTAATAGCGGTAGTAATAGGTGTTATTTTAGGTTTCATTTGGCCACCTATTCAAGATGGAATTAATACTTTCGGTCTTTGGTTAATAAAAGCAGGTAGTGTAGGGGTTTTTATTTACGGGGTTGTTAATCGATTGTTATTAATAACTGGGTTACACCATGTGCTAAATAATTTGGTATGGTTCGTTTTTGGCAACTATACTAATTTATCTGGATTGGTGGTGCATGGAGATATTGCTAGGTTTATGCAAGGTGATCCAACGGCTGGGCGTTTTATGGCTGGATATTTTCCGATTATGATGTTTGGCCTACCTGCGGCTTGCTTTGCTATGTATAAAAACGCATTTAAGGAAAACAAAAAAGCAGTTGCGGGGTTACTTCTTTCAATGGCATTGACTTCACTTCTAACTGGAGTTACTGAGCCAATTGAGTTTGCTTTTGTATTCCTGGCCCCAATTTTGTTT
>CAITEL010000144.1 GCA_903891375.1 uncultured Neisseriaceae bacterium | reverse complement strand
TTTACTGACATAGTTCAAAATCCTCTTTAAAATGTTAAAAAATTTAAATCCTAGAATTCACAATTTTAACACTAAATTAGCTCTTGACTACCTGTTCAGTTTTTGCCTACCAGCATAATTTTATTATTGGTTTTTAGTCTATTTAATTTGGGTTTAGCTTTATTTCTTCGTATTAGAAAATGAGCAATATGGAGGGGGAAGTATCCCCCTGTCTGCAAACAAAAAGAAGCCATTTTGTTTTACGTCACCCCCGAGACCCCGCAACGCCCCCTAGAGCAAGGACACCATCGGTTAAGTTAAAAAACTAATAGTACAAACAAACTAGAGTATTTTTGTACTTCTGATATATGTTAAAATCATAGTTCAATTTGATAAAAAATCAGATATTATTGTACTTTTGTGGTACAATCTGTAATTCAAGATTAAGATGTACTTTTACGATTTAACTTGACAAGATTCACTTTTATAGTGTAAAATATATTATGAAAAAATTTAACTCTACAGTCGACTATGAAGATATTGTTCAGTATGATGCCAAAATTGAAAAGGATTTAAAGAAATTACCTGATTATATCATCGAAAAATTTAAGTTATGGGTTAATTCAATAAATCGATTTGGAATCCAGAAGACTAGAGAATCAAAAGGTTTTCATGATGAACCATTAAAAGGTCAAAGGATTGGGCAACGTTCTGTTAGACTGAGTAAAGCTTACAGAGCAATATATATTGAAGATAAACAAAATATCAAAATAATAATTATTGAGGTAAATAAACATGCGTACTAAGAGTTTAATTAATACACTTAATAAAATTAGTGGTGAAGAATTATTTGGAAAAACTTTAAGAAGTATTAGACTATGTGAGGAACTGAGTTTAAAAAACTTTGCGGTTTTATTGGGTATCTCTACATCTTATCTAAGTGATATTGAACACTCAAGAAAATATGTAAGTGCCAAAAAAGCTTATGAGTATGCAGAAAAATTACAATATCCAGCAGAGGAATTTGTGAGGCTTGCACTACAAGATGAAGCAAATCAACTTATGAGGAAAAAAGGTAGCTATGCACATATAACTATGCAATTACATGCGAGTTAATATTTATGGAGAAGCTATGAGAATTGGGTACGCAAGAGTTAGCAGTAATAATCAAGATTTAGAATTACAAAAAGACGCACTGTATAAAGCTAAATGTGAGAAAATATATAGTGAATCTATAAGCGGTAAAGATAATAACCGCACCCAACTAAAAGCAATGATTGACTCTTTAAGAGCAGGTGACGTAGTTGTTGTCTACAAAATTGATAGGATTGCTCGGTCATTAAAAGGTCTCATTGAAATTATTGAAATTTTAAACACCAAGCATGTTGACTTAATCTCTCTTGACTCTGGCGATAAAGTTGATACCACATCACCTATGGGTAAGGCATTTTTTCAGATTGCTGGTGTATTTGCTGAGTTAGAACGTGGCATGATTAATGCCAGAACTCAAGCAGGTATTACAAAGGCTAGAGCGTATGGGGTTAAATTCGGGCGTATGTTGGGAAGTAAAAATAAAACCACACAGGCTAAAATAGAAAAAATAAAGATATTTTTACAGGCAGGTAAAACATATAGTTGGATTACCAAAGAGCTATCGGTAAGTAGGCAAACAATATCTGAAGTGAAAGGTTATATAAATAAAGGATGATTGATGCCAAAAATGACTGATGAACAATACGAAAATTTATATGAAAATTTTGAGTCAAGGGATTTATTGACAGCAATTAAAAAAGTAGATTTTTTAAGGCGTGAGTTAGCTGATGGATATGATTTAAGACCACCAGAAATAAGACAAGATTTACTGAAATTACATGATATAGCAATGGATGTAATTAATAATGGCTACAGACGCAAATCTAATGAGATGTTTGATTTAGCTTTTGACATAGAGTATCAAGTTGATGACATGATGGAGTCATTAGAAGAGTTACAAACTATTTTAAGTAACTTAACAGGTTTAGCACCTGATCCAGATTTAATGTTAGAAGACGATGGTGTCGATTAGACCAACCGATGATTTTGGAAATCATTTAAAAATGAAAGTAAGAAGTGAAATTTGGGAATCTATATTATACAAAAAGAAGTATATCACTTGGCAATGGAAATAGAGCATATCTTAATAAGTCAGGAATTCGATATTCATTTAAATTGGGTAATAGTTTTAGATGTTCAGTTGGATCGAGTGGAACACGTATTTATCAAAGTAGATATTACTTTTGGCGTACGTTGACAAAAATATTCAGTTTATTATTTTCTTCTAATACAAAACGTCGGTTATAATACAATGAGAATAAAGGTCTAAATAAAATATGAATATCAATATCGCTAAAATTGAAGAAAATCTACAAGCTTTGGTAAATAATTTTAAATTAGAATCACATGACGGTTTTATTTATGATTTGCTTTTAGCATACGGCCAACCTAAAACGACAATTTCCAGATTACAAAAAGGTGGTTTAAACTTATCTAAAAATCCTGATGAAATTCTATGGAAGAAAAAGCTATTTTTTAAAGCTGTATCAAGCACAGCGTTATACGATACAATTGATATGTATAAAAATGATGCAAACCTGCTTAAAAACAGTCCAAGATTCATTATAATAACTGATTATATTAAACTATTGGTAATTGATACTAAAACAAAGGATAGCTTGGATATTGAACTACCCAACATTACCAAATATGCTAATTTTTTCCTCCCTTGGATTGGAATGGAGAAATCTCAATATCAAGGTGAAAATCCTGCAGACGTTAAAGCAGCAGAGAGGATGGCTAAACTTTTTGATGAAATAAAAAAAGATAATCTAGATCAAACGACAGAGCAAATTCACGGATTAAACGTATTTTTATCTCGTCTACTTTTCTGCTTTTTTGCAGATGATACAGGAATATTTACCAATAAACAGTTTACTAATGCGGTAAGTTCGCATACACAAGTGGATGGCAGTGATTTACATGACTACCTAGATAAACTATTTAATATCTTAAATACAGAAAACAGTAAACTAACTAACCTACCTCAATATTTATTAGATTTTCCTTATGTAAATGGCGGATTATTTAAAGATACCTATGCGATACCCAAATTCACACGCAACTCACGTCAAGTATTAATTGATAATGGTGAGCTGGACTGGTCTGTGATAAACCCAGATATATTTGGCTCTATGATACAGGCGGTTGTCGACATAAAACATCGTAGTGAGCTTGGTATGCATTATACTTCAGTACCAAACATTATGAAAGTAATTGAACCATTATTTTTGAATGATTT
>CAITEL010000143.1 GCA_903891375.1 uncultured Neisseriaceae bacterium | reverse complement strand
TCCGTGCTCCATGTATTCGCAAAGACAGACGTCGGTGACAACCAGCAAGTCCGGCAGCGCCTGTTTTAATTCCCGAACGGCTTTCTGAACAATGCCCTTGGCTGCGTAGGCCTCCGAGGCGCGCGCATCTTTGGTTTTGGGCAGACCAAAAAGCAACACCCCCGGCACGCCGGCCTGATAAGCGGTGGTGGCGTCTTTCACCAACTCATCCACCGAAAGCTGGAAAACTCCGGGCATGGACGTGATCGGACGCCGCACCTTGCTCCCATGCACCGCGAAGAACGGCAGAATCAACTGCTCGGCACTGAGCCGGGTTTCTGTCACCAACCGGCGCAGGACCGCTGTTTGCCGCAACCGCCGAGGCCGATAGGCCGGAAAACTGCCAGTAAACACAGATGTCATGCCGGGAAAAGTAACCAAGAGTTTGGCGGAGCGCAATCCTCACCCGACGGAGGTCGACTCTCCCGCCGCCAATCGTCTGAAGTGTCTCCGCAACGCCCACCAGCCTTCGGCGCCAAAATAAAGCGCGAAAACCAAACTCGATCCGATCCAAATCGTCCACATCATTCCCCAGGGGAAGTTCATCCGGCCCAGGCGCGTTTGCGAAATCAGCACCGGCACGGACACCGCCGTGGGAATGGTCAGTATCGACCATCAGCAACTGGCATAAGCTCAATCACACCTCCATCAACATGAACCGCATGACGAGGACTTTTTTCGAATTCATTCCATCGATTAAAATCAGATTTTAAAGTGTTCATTAAATCCATCATAAAGTTATTAAAACCATGCTGTTTAATAATTTTATTGATATCTTGTACTGTAATTAATTTCATAAATCACCATACCTTTAAATAGTCTACAATTTGTATACTTTGAATTGTACACCAAAACATCATATAATTATACATGCACCGCAATATAGAATTTTTTAAATAAAGCTATTTTCTATGATAACATATTGAATATTATGGTGATTTTACCTTGTAAAGCGTCCTTTATGTATTTCTGACATTTTAAATATTTTACATAACTTGGAATAGTGGATGTGCGCCAATGCTGTAGCTAATGCATCAGCAGCATCAGACTGTGGTTCACCATCTAAATTTAAAAGATATTTAACCATTTTAGTTACTTGTTGTTTTTCTGCATGCCCATACCCCACTACAGATTGTTTAACTTGTAAGGCTGTATATTCAGATACTGGTACATTATGCAATACACAAGCTGCGATAGCTACACCACGGGCTTGACCTAATAGTAAGGTTGATTGTGGGTTTACATTAACAAATACTTTTTCAACACTTGCAATATCTGGTTTTGTGATTAAGATTATCTCAGTTATTCCATCTAATATTGTTTTTATACGTAATGACAAACTAGTTTTACTATCAGTCGTAATTACACCTGATGTTATATATATTAGTTTATTATCGAGTATTTCAATTACTCCAAAACCAGTTTTTCTAAGACCTGGGTCTATACCTAAAACACGCATTATTGTAACCTCATATACTTCATACAGTAGTTATTATAGCAAAACAGTGCAGTGCAACATGTATTTTTACATTTATAATATGAACTCATAGTACAATATCGGATTATCTACTCACTCAAATTTTTGGAGTTAGACTCTTATGTCAGACAAATTTAACTTAGATCCGCAATTAACAAAAGATGCGCTTGAATACCACAAATATCCCACCGCTGGTAAAACACAAGTAGTTTCAACAAAACCTGTTGCTACACAACGTGATTTATCTTTAGCGTATTCCCCAGGTGTGGCAGCACCATGTATTGAAATTGAAAAAAATCCTCTAACTGCCTATGATTACACCAATAAGGGTAACTTAGTTGCCGTGATTACCAATGGCACTGCAGTATTAGGTTTGGGCAATATCGGTGCCTTAGCTGGAAAACCCGTAATGGAAGGTAAAGGAATTTTATTCAAAAAATTTGCTGGAGTTGATGTTTTTGACATAGAAGTTGATGAAACTAATGTGGATAAATTTGTGGATATAGTTGCCGCTCTTGAACCAACCTTTGGTGGAATTAATCTAGAAGATATTAAGGCACCAGAATGTTTTGCAATTGAAGCAAAGCTTAAAGCACGTTTAAAAATACCAGTTTTTCATGATGACCAACATGGAACCGCTATTGTTGTTACCGCTGGTATAATTAACGGTTTAAAAATCGTTGAGAAAAAAATTGACCAAGTAAAAATAGTAGTCTCTGGAGCTGGAGCTGCTGCTATTGCTTGCTTAAATTTGTTAGTATTAATTGGGGCAAAAACCGAGAATATTTTTGTATGTGACTCCAAAGGTGTTATTTATGAAGGAAGGGACGGAAAACTCGACCCAACAAAACAAGCATACTGCCAAAAAACCGAATACCGTAAACTCATTGATGCAATGGAAAATGCTGACATATTTTTAGGGGTATCTGGCCCTGGAACAGTAACGCAAGAAATGATAAAAAAAATGGCTAAAGATCCACTAGTCTTTGCCTTAGCTAACCCTACTCCTGAAATAATGCCTGAACTAGTAATGAGCGTACGCCCTGACGCAATTATAGCAACAGGTAGAAGCGACTACCCGAATCAAGTTAATAATGCGTTGTGTTTTCCTTATATCTTCCGTGGTGCTCTCGACGTTGGTGCAACATGCATTAATGAAGAAATGAAAATTGCAACAGTATATGCTATAGCAGAACTTGCAACGCAAGAACCAAGCGAACTGGTAGCTAATGCTTATGGTGGCACTGAAATACATTTCGGACGTAATTATATTATTCCAAAACCTCTTGACCCTCGGTTAATTAAAGTTATCGCACCTGCTGTTGTTAAAGCAGCAATTGACTCTGGGGTTGCTAATCATCCAATAAAAGACCTAGAAGCATATACAGCTAATCTTAATCAATACATATACAAATCAAATATGTTTATGCGACCAGTATTTCATATGGCTCGCACACAACCTAAACATGTTATTTTATGTGAAGGTGAAGACGAACGCGTATTAAGGGCCACACAAGAAATAATTGACCAAGGACTCGCAAAAATAACGCTTATTGGCCGACCATTTATTATAGAAAAGCGCATTGAAACTCTCGGTCTACGCATAAAACCAGATATTGATTTTTTAATAGTAAATAATGAACACGACCCACGATTCAAAGATTTCTGGAATACTTATTACGAACTAAAAAAACGTAAAGGAGTATCTCCCGAGTCAGCTAGACGAGAAGTAACCAGAAACACCACCCTTATTGGTGCACTTGCACTACATATGGGCTTAGCCGATGCCTTAATTTGTGGTACTTTTGGTAGATTTTATGACCATTATAATATTCTACGTGATGTGATTGGTTACAATAATGAAGAGAAAATTGCGGGAACAATGAATGCACTTATATTACCGCATGGTAATATATTTATTGCCGATACTTTTGTGAATCGTAACCCAAGCATAGAAGAACTATACCATATTACATTAAACGCCATTAAAACAATTGAACGTTTTGGTATACGCCCAAGGGTTGCTTTATTGTCTCATAGTAGTTTTGGTTCTGACATGTGCTCTGAAAGTGCCCAAAAAATGCGAGAACTGGCTGTGCGTTTAAAATCTGCATTACCAGAACTAGAAATTGATGGTGAAATGCATGGGGACGAAGCACTGGTACCAGTGATACTCCAACAAGTAATGCCTGACTCGACACTCAAAAGTTCCGCTAATTTGTTAGTTATGCCAAATATTGAAGCTGCTAGTATCTCATATAATTTAATGCGTGTATCATCACCCGATGGAGTAACTGTTGGGCCAATTTTAATGGGTCTAAAAAAACCCGCACATATTATTAGCCCTATTTCTTCTGTGAGAAGAATTGTTAATATAGTCGCTTTGGCATCAGTTGAAGCCCAATAATATAATATAATGGACCCTTGAATTCGGACCAGTACCATAGAAATAATTTAAGCTAAAAGTAGTACTTAGAATGGAAGTGTAATTATTGACGCCTAGATATAAAATACTGTATAATAAGCAACTCATTTCTAGTTTCAGTTAGCATGATATGCCTTGCTATATATAAGTTTGCCCCCATATTATAAATTCAATAATATTTTTATATGAGGCAATATTACATGGCTAGAAATGTAGCAAACCCAGCAATACCAGTTG
>CAITEL010000142.1 GCA_903891375.1 uncultured Neisseriaceae bacterium | reverse complement strand
ATTACCATCAATTTCTTAGCACTTGTTTTAAAATATCACATTAATCATTATGCCACAAGGTGTCGCATTTCATTCCTGAGAGGGCCATTACGCTGAACACTTTTCTTACCAAACTCTGTTTCGTTTAAACCTGCAGGAAGTCCACCAAAACTAGTAATCGCAACTCTATCATCAAATATTTCAACTAAAATATTAGAACCTTGTTCAAAGTAATATCTATGTGCAAAAGCATTAATAATGGCTTCTCTAATTGCTATATCTGGAATTTCTGGTACATCCTCACGTTGTATATGTTCAATCACATATTCTAAATTAGTATGACGTTTAACAAAATTAAATGCATTATCAATATTATCAAGCATATTCCCACTATAATCTTTTTTATCTAAAATTTTTACTTTATTAATACCTTTATAAAGTACGCAAGTACATATCGCTTGTCTTAGAAAAAATTCAATAGATTTAGTGAAAAACAACACTCCAGCATTAGTAAAAGCACCAGCCTCAGTTAAACATCCTAAATTAATTATTTAGAGGTTTCAAAATAATGTTGTAATATCAAACATGCAGATAATGCATCCAATTTAGCTTTTTGGGCTTTACCTTTAATCAATTGCTCATGTAGTTTCTGACTTGCTATACTCGAAGTGTAATCTTCATTAATTAAAGTTAATGGTAACTTAAATTTGTGTTTTAACCGATTAGCAAATTTACGAATATTACCTAACAATACCTCTTTATCCTCGCTTACCGTAGGCACACCCAATACCATATGGCTAGGACGCCACTCTTCCACCAATTTAGCTATTTTATCCAATTTCTCAAATTTATTTCGCCCAGTAATAATTGTGACTGGATGTGGGATTTTAAGTGTGGTATTTGCAATAGCTACACCAATTCGAGTGTCTCCATAATCAAATGCAATTATCCACGTGTTTAGGCTAGGCAAAAACATCTCCACTAAAGTATAAGCTACTAATATCATTCACACCTGCTAATTTTAATGCTTCACTATATCTGATTGCTGGATCCATATTAAAAATTAAATTATCATTCCCTTTAATCACTAACCAGTTATTGCGACCTATTTCTGATTCTAATTGCATAGGTGACCATTCCGAATAACCAACCGACATAAACAGATCACTTTTATTCTTACCTAATTCTGCCAAGAGATCTTGATTACCTGTTAATTCGTATGTGTTATTTTTATAATCTATGGTTTTTCGTAAAAAAAATCCATTTTTTGCCTTTACTGGCCCACCAAGGTATAAGCGATTACCTGCCCAATTAGGATTATATTGCGCAATATCAATCTCGTTGAACATATCCATCAATGTTTGGCTTATTGGTTTATTGATAATTACTCCAATTGCCCCTTGATGTGGATTATACTCCGTTATGTACACCACACTTCCTGAGAACATAGATGGTGCCTGCGCAGGTACCGCAATTAAAAAATGATTAGCTAGTTGCATTTATTTCCTTTTATTAAATTGCGTGTTTTACCGCATCAATTAAATTTACACTTACAGTTGTGGAGACGCCTTTTTCTTGCATCGTCACACCAACTAATTGTTCTGCCATCTCCATTGTTAATCTATTGTGTGAAATATAAACAAACTGCGTTTTAGATGATAATTCTGCCACAAGGTTGCAAAATCTTGATGTATTAGCATCATCTAACGGAGCATCCACCTCATCTAGTAAACAAAATGGAGCTGGATTTAAATTAAAAAAAGCAAAGACTAAACTCATAGCAGTTAAAGCTTTTTCACCACCAGACAATAAGTGGATTGAACTATTTTTCTTACCTGGAGGCTCGGCAAAAATCTGTACCCCAGCAGATAGTATATCATTATCCGTTAGTTCTAATTTAGCGCCACCACCACCAAATAAAGTTTTAAAATAAACATCAAAAATTTCACAAACTTTATTATACGTTATATTTAATAAATTGCGAGTTTCTGCATCAATTTGTTTAATTGCCATATCTAATGATGTTATTGCATTATTTAAATCTAAAACTTGTTCTACTAATTCTGTATGTTTCGATCTAGCCTCATTTAAATCTTCTATTGCCTTTAAATTAACTAAGCCAAGCCCCGTAATTTGTGTTTGTAATTTTGTGATTTTCTCCTGAATCTCCACCAATGAAATTTTATTATCACTTAATGTTATTTCAACTATATTACTTTGTTCCAACTCCCCTAACGACTCCATATATGTTTGCAACAATACGATTTGTTCTTGTTGTTTTAAACTTAATTGATTCGATTTCGCTACCAATGATTCTTTTTGTTTGTTAAAGTTAGATAATTTATCCCGTATAATTGTAATTGAATCATTAGTTTGATTAATCTCATGTGTTTTGTCCTCAATTAAATTAGCTACGCTTAGGATTTCATCTTGCATTAACCCCAACTCTAATGGATTATCATCGTCAACTAAATTATTTTGTTCGGTTTCAAGTCCACAAATTTTAAATTTAATGGACTCTATACTATTTTTTTTATCTAAAACAAATGATTCATAATTGATTAATTTTTGTTTTAAAATTTGATTATCAATAATCTTTTGGTTAATTTCTGTATCTATTGCATTTAACCCAGATTTAACTAAATTAAAGGTAGTTTCCGCCTCTATCTTATTTAGCTCAGCTAATTGTTGTTTTTCCTCCAAGTAGGATAACTCAAGCTCACCATCTTCTAGCTTTATTTGCATTTCTAACATTTCACTTTGTACATAGTCAATCTCTTGAGTTAAAACAGTTAATTCTTTTAACACTCTTTCTTGATGATGCTTATTTTGAATAAAAATTTGCTCCTCTTTAGTTAATTCTAATTGTAAATCATGTTTTTTCTTAAAATTGCTATTAAACGATTCTTCAAGTTTAGTAACATTATGTTCATACTTTGCAAACCCTATATTATATTCTTTTAACTTAGTTTCTGATTTAGAAAATCTAGTTTGTAAAATATCTAATTCATTCTCCAATTTATATATTTTATTTTGATATTCCAGCACATGTGTTTCACTGACGTTAGCATTAAAAACAACATAATTCTTGGTTACTAAATGTCCGTCTTTTGTGATAATTGCTATATATTGCGATTGCTCTAATATCCCATTTTGTCTAAGTTTCAATGCATTTACATAATCTTCACATATAATATATTGACTTAAAATTGTATAAATACTATTAAACCCATCGTCCTTAATCGTTACAAAATTATCCAATGTATCTGGCTTATTTGCATTTAATTTTGATTCATTGTTTATTATATTTTGTTTTTGTATGACGCTACTATTTTCCCACACTACCCATAAATTTTTTGGATAGTTATTTATGCTATTTATATCTTTTATATGCGTAGCTTTAAGTAAATGCCCTAAAGCAGTTTCAACCGCTAATTCGTAGCTATTTAATACTACAATATTCTTCCATAACGGGGTTAAAATATTTGCTTTATCAATATAATCACTTAATTTATCATCATCCAATAACTGTTTTTGTAATAACTCCTTAATTAGTGCTAGTTGCGAGGTTAATGCCGATATGTTTGCGTTATCCTCATTATAAACATTTGTTGTGTCTTTAATCAATACATCCAACTTCTGTTTCTCTTCTTTTGCTTTTGTTAATTCTGTTTCAATATGATCTAATTCTATAGCTAACTCAGACACCTGATCTTTAAGGCTAAGATACCTCTCATTAAAATCTAAAATATTTTCTGATTTTTCTTGTTCAAGTTTTTTTGCTCGAGCGTTTAAATTATTAAATTGATGTTTTTTATGTTCAAATGAATTCCGTAACAGGTCAGCATCATGTTTGGTTTGAGTCATATCATTTACTAATTCGGCTACAACTTGTTTAGCTTCAATTAGCTTAGTTTCCGCCGCTTCACATGTTTCAGATTTTTCTTCACGAGATAATTGTTTTTCCTCAATTAGTTCATTGTTGACGCTAATACTTGATTGTGCCTGCGATGTTTCCCTAGTACTTTCTTCAATTTGTGTATGTATATTGTTTATTTCTTGGTTTAAACCCAAGATTTCGCTCGTCAATCGTGTCTGTAAGCCTTTATTATGTGCTTTACGCTCTTCTAACCTTGCTAATTTGGTTCGTAAATTATTAAAATTGTTGGTAAGTTCGTTTAATTTATCTTCATTTTGCGTTTTTACTAGCAACAACGAGGTTAATTGTCCATCTTCTTTATCTGCATTGATGTTTAATTTATTTAGTTCATTAGTGAAATTTTCAATATTTTGATTTATTTCTGTCAATAAATTTTTTGATTTATTTATTTTAATTTGAAGTACTAATAACTGTAATTGATTTAACTCGCCATTTAATTCTTGATATTTTTGTGCAGTTTGTGCCTGTGCTGTTAGATTATTTATTTGTTTTTCAATTTCACAACGAATGTCTTCAATACGTATTAAATTTTCTTTGGTATCCTTCATCTTTGCCAAAGTTTCTTTGCGTTTTTCACGATATTTGGAGACACCCGCTGCCTCTTCTAAATAAAAACGTAATTCTTCTGGCTTAGCTTCGATAATTCGAGATATCATACCTTGCTCAATTACCGCATAACCTTTAGATCCCACACCAGTACCTAAAAATAGTTCGGTAATATCACGTCGCCTAACAATTTGATTATTTATGTAATAATTAGAGTCACCACTCCTAGTTATTAGTCTTTTTATCGAGATTTCAT
>CAITEL010000141.1 GCA_903891375.1 uncultured Neisseriaceae bacterium | reverse complement strand
GGCTTTACCTAGTTCTATCAATGCCCTATATACTGGGTGCTCGTAATTATTATTACTGAATCTTTTGATTAATACAGAGGGCGTGACGATACCTAGTTTTAGGGCAACCATGTGTTTTACGATTTCGTCGTAATTATCTTCTATTAATTGCCAATTAATGCTTCCTTTCAGAATGTCTACAATATTTATATATTTGTTTTTATCTCCAGGATTAGCGTAATATAATTTTTGCTTGTTGATTGCCTTTAGTCTTGGATATAAGGAAAAACCTAGTAAATAACTAATAGCAAAAGCTATCACACTTTGTCCATGTGTATCAACAAATACGCGGTCCATATCCATGTCTGTATCATGATCAATAACACCTTGTATCATGCTACCAACTTCTGAGGATGTGCAATCTTTTAACTGTGAGTAAATACATAATGATTTCTTGTCAACATGCCAATAGATCATTACCCCTTTTTTACCATATCGAAAATGCCATTCGCTCATTAGATTTTGATCCCAAGCAAACAGGTGAGTTGAATCGCACGCCACCGTTGTAGTAGCTTCTCCCCAAACATCAGGATCACGTATTTTTAGAACGTTATTCACAAGAATACGAATAGTATTTCTAATCTTTGTAACATTAATATGACGCTTTTTCACATAGCGTAGATCATTATAACTAACATCCTCATTAGCGATGCTAATTCTTTTTAATCCAGTATTACTCCCGATACCAAATATACATAATAGTAATCTTTTTTGTAAATTAGCTTCATTAATATTACTACTTTTACCAATAGTTTCGAGTTTCTTGGTAAAATTAATTCTTAAATCACACTCTTTCAAAATATCAATTAAGTGTATACTTGACCATTTATTATTTATCTCCTGCTGTAATTTAATAATATTATCAGGTTCATCCTGCGGATTGGAAGGAGTCAGTCTTATATTCTTGCCAACCTTACTTTTTTTGATCTGTACAAGAGGATTATTAGGGATATTTGTATTTAAGATATCTAAGTTGCTAGTAACTAAATTCTTCAATCCGGTTACAAACTCCTCGGATTTTAGAGGCAAACCTACTAGGTCATAGTATGATTTTTGGTTTTTAGCATAGTCTTGCGGTACATCCTTATTTGGATCCCTGTAACGGTAACTTTTATCAACCCAAACACCTTTAAAACCTAGAAATTTTTTAAGCTGTTCTAATATGGCTAGTTCGTAATTATATTTGTTTATCCGCAACTGATCTTTTTCTACTGTAACCGTTATTTTACACCATTCATAAGGCACCACTCCTATCAGCGGAGGTATGTTAATATAGTAAGGTAAATCTGATTCGTCCCAATATTTATTGATAAAACTAACAGCGTCCAAGATAGCTTTATAACCTATATGCTCTTCTGACATCTGTAATGTCCTTATTATTGCGAGTAAACTTTTTCTATTGCCATAAGCATAAGTTGTATGCATTTGTTCTCGGACCTTATCCTGATACCATTTACCACCTCGATGTTGTAAATCCTTAATTACCGCTTCTAACTTATCTTTCGATACTACTGGGTAAACTTTTTCTTCAATAATACTTTTTGGGTTATTTGCATTTAATACAGCCAGCTTTTCTAAAATATCAAACTTTCCATCAACACGCTTCACTTCCTGGATAATGTAACTGTCTACATGCTTTTCTGCGCCAGATCTCATCTTCTTAATTAGTTTAATCATTGTATCTGTTAGAGAATCTAACAGAAGCTCCAGTCTTACGTGACAGAATATCGCCATGGTGGCATATTTTATAGTAGGAGTGAAATCTAGAATATTGCTAGGTGCAAACGCCATCACACGTTCATAATATTTAAATAATAATTTCCTGTCCACTGACTCTGTTATAGAGTCAGATAGTGTAATCTGACCTAATAAATTAATTTTGTCTATAGCTTCTTGGACATTTTTAATTTTTGCTCCAGCGATATCTTGTTTAAGTTCAGATAATTCTATAATTTCAAGAGCTTCATCGAGATCTTTGCCAAGAATGCGATCTATTAGAAGAAGATTTTCTGGATTTAAATTATCGAATATTTTACCTAGAAATTCTTGTTCAAATCTTTGTTTAGCTAGCAAGATATAATTTTCTAATTGTTTAGTACTGACAATTTCTATTTTATTTTTGACAAAATATGTACGTGTTTGTTCAAGTAAAACTGCATCCGAAAGGTAACGTGATATCAAATTATCAACAAGATAATCTATTACTAACGCAGCATCTTCAGTATTTGCTACATGATATCCTAAATATTGCCTTATATCCTGTCGATACCTTTCTTCGGTACGCATACTTATATTCCAATCAAATGCAGTGACATGAGCCGAAGTAATGTCTAAGTTCTTAGCGACCTGTAGCAATAACTGCGCTGAAATAATATTAGTTTTGTTAGAGGGAAATTGCGCGTGTTTTTTAAAATACACTAACATTACCCCAAAAGTTAATTGATTAGTTTCGCCTTTCTTATTTTTACATAAAGTTAGGTCTTCTAATGATAAATTATGATACATTTCTATGTTCCTAGAAGTCATGGTGTCGGTACTTATTGATACCAGAATATCTAACCAACCTCAATTTAGCAACATATTATTTCATTAAAATCATAAAAAGTATCTACATTTTATTTTTCGGCACTTCACGTGGCGGCAAAAGGCTTCATTCTTAACACTGGTCCTAATGCGCAACTATTTTTACAAAAAGCTAGTTATTGGTTTCCTCCTGCTCTAGAACCCTTTGTAATATTTACATCT
>CAITEL010000140.1 GCA_903891375.1 uncultured Neisseriaceae bacterium | reverse complement strand
TTATCAAGTTTATCAATTATATATTATTTTAAGAGAAGGTGTTTTAAAAAATGAGTTCTATGCTGAAGGAACAAAATAGTTCCTATTTGTTTGGTAGTAATACAGATTTTATTGAAGAATTATACGAACAATATTTAGACAATAAAAATAGTGTAGCTATAAAATGGCGACAATATTTTGATTCGATACAAGACGGTAACAAGGTAGATATTGATCATACCCAAGTAAAAGACAAATTTGCGTATATTACACAAAATCCTATATTAAATGCTGGTGTAAGTACAGGTGAAATTAATCCGAACCAAACAAAAGTGTGGCAATTAATCGAAAACTACAGAAGGTTAGGTGTGGAAGCTGCTGACCTTGACCCATTAAAAAGAGTAGAAATAGTAAAACCTGATTGCTTAAATATAAAAAAATTAGGTCTTGAAGCAGAATTAGAAAATGAATTTTATACAGATTTAGATATTAGTAAAAGTATTAAATTAAAATTAAAAGAGATTATTACACGTTTTGATGCACTTTATTGTGGCACAACTGGTTTTGAATATAGTTATATTACTGATGCAACTGAATACGAATGGATTAAACAATATATAGAAAATAAATATCTAGATTTAAAGCATACACTTACTGACAAAAAACGCTTACTAGAAAAATTAACTGAATCGGATGGGTTAGAGCGATATTTTAATACTAAATTTGTTGGACAAAAACGTTTTTCTTTAGAGGGCGGGGATAGTTTAATCCCTGCATTAGACCGGTTTATTACTAATTTGAGCAAACTAGGTACTAAAGAGTTGTACATAGGTATGGCACATCGTGGGCGATTAAACGTATTAGTTAATATCAATGGAAAAACTCCAGCCAAATTGTATAGTGAATTTGAAGGCAACTACAAACAAGCTGATTTTGTAACTAGTGGGGATGTGAAATATCATAAAGGGTATAAATGTAATTATGTTACCGAAAACGGTATAGTGAAGGTAACTACATTATATAATCCATCGCATTTAGAGATAGTGAACCCTGTTTTAAATGGTGTAGTTAGGGCTACTCAAGAAAAACACGCATGGAATACTAATGCTGTAACAGGAATCATTATACATGGTGATTCAGCCCTAATTGGTTTGGGTACAAATCAAGGGGTATTTAATATGTCAAATACACGTGCCTATGGTGTGGGTGGTTTGGTGCATATTGTGATAAATAACCAAGTTGGATTTACTACCTCTGATACACGGGATACCCGTTCCTCAAGATTTTGTACAGATTTAGCAAAAATGATTGAAGCACCAGTTATTCATGTGAATGCTGATGATATTGAACGGGTGGCTTTTGTAATAGATATGGCAATAGAATATCGCACAAAATTTAAAAAAGATATAATGATAGATTTAGTGTGTTTTAGGCGCCATGGACATAATGAGGCAGATGACCCAACCCTAACTCAGCCACTTATGTATAGAAAAGTAAAAGCTCATCCTGGTACACGTAAGGTATACGCAGATAAACTAATTGCTGAAAATCTAATTACGGCGGATGAAGTTGATGCCATGTTTGAGAATTTTCGCACGGCTTTAGGCAATGGTGAACATTTAAATGCAAGTAAAATGATTCCTTTACCTATGTATGAAGATTTAGATATTAGTAAAATAAAAAAAGCCAAACCATTTGATAAAATAAAAACTTCGATCACTAAAGAGCAAATCAAACAAATTGCACGCATTGTAACGACATTACCACATGAGAAATTTCAATTACATCCAACTATTCTGCGTACAGTAATTGAGCCACGCAAATTAATGGGTGATGGTAGTTTAGCTATAGATTTCGGCATGGCAGAGACGTTAGCTTATGGTAGTTTATTAGCTGATAGTATTAGTGTACGGATGTGTGGGGAGGACTCAGGGCGTGGAACGTTCTCACATCGTCATGCTGTGTGGCATGATTTTAATCGTACGGATATAGCGGACTCTGGATACATACCTTTAGCTAATTTAGAGAATAAGAGTAAATTTAGTATTTATGATTCGGTACTAAATGAAGAATGTGCTTTAGGTTTTGAGTATGGTTATGGCATTAATAAACTTAAAGATTTGGTTATTTGGGAAGGGCAATTTGGTGATTTTGCTAATGGAGCGCAAGTTATTATCGATCAATATATTGCCTCAGCAGAAGTGAAGTGGGGTGTGCTAGGTAATATTACAATGATGTTACCTCATGGTTATGATGGCCAGGGTCCTGAGCATTCATCAGCAAGGCTTGAACGATTTTTGCAATTATCAGCTGAAAATAATATTATAGTAGTAGTGCCATCAACAGCAGCGCAAATGTTTCATGTGTTAAGACGTAAGGCATTAACTAATCTTATAAAACCAATGATAATTTTTATGTCTAAGAGATTACTCCGTTCTAAAGATGCGGCTAGTGATATTGCTGAATTTAGTGACGGTGAATTTAATAATGTAATTAGTG
>CAITEL010000139.1 GCA_903891375.1 uncultured Neisseriaceae bacterium | reverse complement strand
ATGATGTAAATCAATTAAATGAAAATGGTTTGCAATCACCTATAGTTAAATTTTTATCAGAAGATGAGCTAAAATTAATAGTAAACGAAACTAATGTCCAAAGTGGTGAAACAATCCTCTTTGGTGCCGATACTATAAAAATAGTCAATGATGCAATGGGAGCATTACGTTTAAAAATTGCTCATGATAAACATTTATTTGATAGTAAATGGCAAGCACTATGGGTAGTTGATTTTCCATTATTTGAATACGATGAGGCCTCTAAACTATATTTAGCTTGCCATCATCCATTTACTTCGCCTAAAGATGAACATATGGATATATTAACCACACAGCCTGATAAATGTTTGGCTAAAGCTTATGACTTAGTATTAAATGGTTCTGAAGTTGGCGGTGGCTCTGTTAGAATATACCGTGCTGATGTACAATCAAAAGTATTTACAGCGATGGGAATCACACCCCTAGAAGCCCAAACTAAATTTTGTTTCCTATTAGAAATCCTTCAATATGGCGCACCTCCACATGGTGGTAGTGCTTTTGGGTTAGATAGAGTAGCAGCCTTAATGTGTGAAGCTGATTCTATTCGTGATGTTATCGCATTCCCCAAAACAATTACAGGGCAATGCCTATTAACTAATGCACCAAGCGTTATAGAAGACACGCAAATGAAAGAGCTTGGACTTAACTTGATTGGAGAATAAAAACAATGAAATACGATATACGTTATGATGATAATAATAATAATAACAAATATGTAGCAGTTACTAAAACTGGCTATGACTTAATTAATAACCCGATGTATAACAAGAGTTCTGGTTTTACAGAAGACGAACGTAGTGAACTAAAACTACATGGGTTAATACCCTGCAATTACTTTACCATAGAACAACGTCGGTGCAAAATTTATAATGTGTTTAAATCTAAGGCAACAGATATAGAAAAACATATTTTTATTCGTGGCGTGCAAGACAGAAATGAAACCATGTTTTATTCTCTAATTAGTGAACATATTGAAGAAATCCTCCCCATAATATATACACCAACCGTTGGTGAGGCTTGTCAGAAATTTAGTGAAATTTATCGCAAACCACGTGGATTATTTATTAGTTACCCCAATATAGACCAAATTGAGGATATTCTGGCTAATTCTGATTTTGATGGAACGGAAGTTATAGTAGTAACTGATGGTGAGAGAATTTTAGGGCTTGGCGATCAAGGTTGTGGCGGAATGGGAATCCCGATTGGTAAATTATCATTATATACTGCTATAGCAGGAATTGCCCCATATAAAACATTACCGATTATATTAGATGTGGGGACAGATAACACAGAACTACTTAACGATCCACAATACATTGGTTGGGCAAATAAAAGAATCCGTGGTAATGAATATGATAATTTTATGGATAAATTTATTCAAGCTATTAAAAAGAGATTCCCTAATGTGTTACTGCAATTTGAAGATTTTGCTCAGCAAAATGCATTGAAGTTGCTAAATAAATACAAAGATGAATTATGTTGTTTTAATGATGACATTCAAGGTACTGCCTCTGTAGTTGTTGGTGCGTTGTTATCCGCAATTAATGCCTCAGGAGTCGCACTTCATAAGCAAAAAATGGTGATTTGTGGCGCAGGTTCTGCTGGTGTTGGCATCGCTAATTTGATTGTAGATTGTCTGGTTGAAAACGGAATTGAGCGTAATGTTGCAATATCACAACTATTCTTAGTTGATCGATTTGGTTTAATTACTGATAAAGTTGAAAGCCTTGATTTTCAAAAACCTTTTTTAAAATCTGTTCCTAACTGGAACGTATCTAACCCACAAAATATAAGTTTACTTGAAACAGTAACAAATGCAAAAGCTACCATGTTGCTTGGTGTATCAGCTCAAGCTGGAATATTTACTCAAGATATTATCACTCAAATGACGAAGAATACAAACCGTCCGATTGTATTCCCTATTTCTAACCCGACATCTAAAGCAGAGGCTACACCGAGTGATGTATTAAAATGGTCAAATAATACCGCTTTAGTTGGGACAGGTAGCCCATTTCCTGATGTTGAGATAAATGGTAAGCTAAAACGGATAGATCAAGTAAATAATGCATATATATTCCCTGCTCTTGGGTTGGCTATTTTAGCCCTCAAAGCCAAACAAGTTACTCCACGTATGTTTTTAATTGCAGCTATTGCTTTATCCGAAATGTCACCAACTAAAGACGATAACAATGCTAATTTATTACCCGAATTATGCGATATTCATAAGGTAGCCAAACACATTGCGTATGCTATTGCTACTGAAGTTGTAAATGCAGGATTATCTACGTTTGGCTTGATATCAGCTGATAAAATAAAACAACTGGTGGATGATTTTTATTGGGTACCTGAGTATTTACCGTATAAACTAGCTACAGTACAATCTTAATGAAAGTAATTCAAATAGTTACGTATTATTGGATAACAAAAAAACTAATGCTGAGGTATTTATAATGGCACATCCGAGTAGTTAAATCACACCATCGCTGGAGTATACACAGGGGTGGATTGTTGCCTCCGCACATTGTAAGGAGGCTATAAAAAATAATCGCTATCATTTAAAACTTTAATCTATTGAATTTGTTGTAATTATTTAAATAAAAAGTAAAGATTATTTTTTATAGCCTCCTAAATCTGTTCGAGTATATAATAAAAACGTCAAGATCGCACATTTTTTAACTGATTTTCCACATAAGCATCTAAAATAGCATTTATGGTAGATTGATAATGTTTGTTATGTTTTTTTAAAAAATCGATTGTACTATTCTTTAACCTGATGTTAATTTTTTTCTTTTCATCTGGGTACATAATAGTCATTTTTTTAAACATACCAGAAGTCACTTCTGGAGAGTCCACATAATTATATTCACTCTCTAATACTGCATCTACCTCATTCCAATTTATTGTTGTAGTATTCTTTTTGCTCACGATTATTTGCCTTTCTAAATGATATTATTCTAATTATATTAGTAGCTCTCATTGTAAAAACCACAATCATTAACCTATTCTCCAACTCACCAAAACCAATATATCGTTTTTCTTTATAGTCTATTCTGTCATCAATTATTACACGTATTGGCTTTATAAATAGTTGTGATACATTGTCAAAAGATAGTTTATGTTTT
>CAITEL010000138.1 GCA_903891375.1 uncultured Neisseriaceae bacterium | reverse complement strand
TGGAAGATTAGTAATTTATTTGAGCAATAAAATGTGCAAATTTGTAATAAATAAAAACTTAATTTGACATACAATCTTTACTAAGTTCAAAATTTTAACATATCCCAAGACTATATTATTGTGCATTGCACCATGGTTTGTCAAGTTTAAATTTAAATATTTAAGTGGAAATTTTCGATGATTGTTGAGGCGCAGCGTTTATGATAGATAAAAAAAACTCGGCACGAGTTATAAAAAAATACCAAAATCGTAGATTATATGATTTAATGACAAGTACATATGTTGTACTTGAGGATGTTAAGCAGATGATTATGGATGGCGAAATTATACAAGTTATTGACGTTAAGTCAGAACAGGATGTGACAAGAACAGTATTAATGCAGGTGATTTTGGAGGAAGAATTAAACGGGGTACCAATATTTTCCAATGATTTTTTATTTCAAGTTATACGTTTTTATGGTAAAGCATTTCAGTCATCATTAAGTCCATTTTTAGAGCAGGGGGTTGATTTGTTTAGACGAATGCAGAAGAAATTCTATGAAGAAATTCGTGATGTATATGGTAAAGATAAACTTAGTTCTGGGGCAGAGCTGTGGCGTGAATTTATGGAGAAACAAGGCCCTGAACTTGAAAAATCTATTAAAAATCAAATGCAAAGTAATGCTTCAGCTTTTCTAAAACTGCAAGAGCAGTTGCAGCATCAAACAAGGCAATTGTTTGATTATATGCAGTTTCCATTTACACCTAGAAAGAAATAAATAAATGAATACAGAAAAAAAAGTTGGTTTTGTGTCTTTGGGTTGCCCTAAAGCATTGGTTGATTCTGAAAACATTTTAACTCAATTAAAAGCTGAGGGTTACAGTATTGTTAATGAATATAATACAGCTGATTTAGTAATTGTTAATACTTGTGGCTTTATTGATAGTGCGGTTGAAGAATCTTTAGATGCTATTGGTGAAGCGTTAAAAGAAAACGGAAAGGTTATTGTAACAGGCTGTCTTGGGGCAAAGGGTGGAGTGGTTCAAGCTAAGCATCCAAGTGTTTTAGGTGTAACTGGGCCACATGCAACAGTGGAAGTTATGGATTTAGTGCATAAAAACCTACCAAAACCGCATGAACCTTTTATTGATTTAATTCCAGAGCAGGGGGTAAAACTTACTCCGACGCATTATTCATATTTAAAAATATCTGAGGGCTGTAATAATACATGTACGTTTTGTATTATTCCTGATATGCGTGGTAAACTTGATTCTTATCCAATACATGAAATTTTAAATCAAGCCACTAAGCTCAAAAATGCAGGTTGTAAAGAACTATTAGTTATTTCACAAGACACTAGTGCTTATGGAGTTGACGTAAAATATAAAACAGGATTTTATAATGGTAAACCAGTTAAAACCAAACTTTATGATTTATGTAATGAGCTAGGAAAATTAGGAATCTGGGTTCGTTTACATTATGTTTATCCATATCCACACGTTGATGATATTATTACATTAATGGCTGAGGGCAAAATCTTACCATATTTAGATATACCTTTTCAGCATGCAAGTTATAATGTATTAAAGGCAATGAAACGTCCAGCAAATGTAGAGAATGTTTTAGATAGAATCCATAAGTGGCGTGAAGTATGCCCAGATTTATCTATTCGTAGCACTTTTATTGTAGGTTTTCCTGGTGAAACTGAGGAAGACTTTCAAATTTTATTAGACTTTTTAACACAGGCGCAATTAGATAGAGTTGGTTGTTTTAAATATTCAGCAGTAACTGGTGCTAAAGCTAATGAAATTCAAAATCAAATCCCTGAAGATATAAAAGAGGAACGCTTTCATCGTTTTATGCAACATCAGTTAGAAATCAGTAAAAATAAATTAACACAAAAAGTTGGAATGGAGTTAGATATAATTGTAGATGAAATTAATAATAAACAAATAATCGGTAGGACTAAATACGATGCACCAGATATTGATGGTTTAGTGTACATTAAAAACCATGGTCAACATGCAGTGAAGGTAGGTGATGTTGTGACAGTTAATGTGACAGATAGTGATGAATATGATTTGTACGCTAAAATAAAGAAGTAGAGTAATTTATGAGAAAAGCAGTGTATGCTGGTAGTTTTGACCCAGTAACAAATGGACATTTATGGATAATTGAGCAATCAGCTCTTTTGTTTGATAAATTGGTAATTGCGATTGGTGAGAATTTTGATAAAACTTATAATTTTTCGGTTGAAGAACGCATGGCTTTTTTAACAGAAACTACGAGTAAGCATTCAAATATAGAAGTTGCATGTTTTAATAATGAGTTCTTAGTTAATTATGCAAAACGTGTTGGAGCTAAATTTATAATTCGTGGGATTAGAAATAATACTGATTATGAATATGAACGTACGATGAGGAATATTAATTCTGATTTGAATAAAGACATTACCACAATTTTTCTATTACCACCCCGAAAATACGCAGAGGTATCATCAAATATGGTGCGAGGATTGGTTGGGTCTAGTGGTTGGGAAGGTTTGGTAAAAAAATACGTTCCAGATAATGTGTATAATAAATTATTTGAGCGTTATGAACTTCAAAAAACAACTTTAGGCGTAATAAATGATAAATAATGGTTTTATTAAAT